>VBKF01000104.1 GCA_005888095.1 Deltaproteobacteria bacterium
CGCCGGGCGCCACCGACGCCGGTGCGGCGTCGCTCGACGTCCCGTCGCGCGCCGCGCGAGCCGCAGCGCCTGCCGCACCGCCGCGCCTGGCGTCCGCGCCCGGACGACGCCGGGCAGGTCGCCCCACGCGCCGAGCACGACGACCGGACGCTCGAGCACGCGCGCCAGCGCCACCTCGGCGAGCGTCCCGTGGAGACCGGGCAGCGCGATCACCGCGTCGCCCGCGGCCGCCACCAGCATGTTGCGTGCGTGACCGAGGCCGGTCGGCAGCCGCACGGTGAGGTGCGCGTTGCCGTCGGCGTGGCGATAGGTCGGGAGGAGGCCCACCACCATGCCGCCCCGCCGGGCGGCGCCCCGTGCCGCGGCCTCCATCACGCCGCCCAGCCCGCCGCAGACGAGGATGGCGCCCGCGGCGGCGAGCTCCCTGCCGACGGCCTCCGCGAGCCGCGCCGTCCGCGCGCTGCACGTGCCGCCGCCGGCGACGCTGATCTGCGGGGGGCGCGGGCTCACGGCCGCTCCAGGATGCGGCCGAGGTCGCTCAGCGCGCGCAGCACGTAGCGAGGCGGCGGCGCTCCGTCGGGCACGCCCGTTCCCGCGGCGTCGATCCAGGCCGCGTCGGTCCCAGCGGCGGCCGCGCCCGCCACGTCGTCGGCGAACGTGTCGCCCACGAAGAGCACGTCGTGCGCCGGGAGGCCGAGGCCCCGCAGCCCCGTGCGGACGAGGGCGGGATGCGGCTTGCGGAGGCCGAGCGCCTCCGAGACCACCACCGTGTCGAGGAGCGGAAGTACCCGGTGGCGCGCCAGGATGTCGTAGGCGGCGCCGGTGTCGTCGAAGTTGCTGACCACGCCGAGGCGATGGGACGGGCGCAGCGCCGCGAGCAGCGCTGCATGCTCGGGAGGCAGCACGGTGGCGTCTACGATCGCCGCCATGTGGGCTCGCGACAGGGTGACGGCGGCCTCGGCCCGGCAGTCGTCCGCGCAGCCCACCCGCTCGAGGGCGCGGCGGAACCGCTCGCGCGAGGGCAGCTCGATCAGCTGCTCGGTCCGGGCACGCGCCATCTCCTCGCTGACGGCGAGGAGCGCTCGCCAGAAGGCCTCCGGCGTCGTGCCGGGCACCCATGCCGCGAGCAACGCGCCGAGCACGCCCACGGTCGTGCGCACCCGTTCACCGGCGAGGTCCAGCGCCGGCAGTCGCCGGGCATCGAAGTGGACGAGGGTCCCGAAGAGGTCGAACAGAACGCCGCGGTACGCCATGAGCCCGCGGCTAGTGGCGCAGCGCGGCCGCCGACAGACCGAGGCCGACGACACCGGCGAGCAGCGCCGCCCCGTTCAGCGCGACCGCACGACCATGCAGCCGACGGAACTCGGCAGCCGCGGGCGAGTCGTCGCCGGCCGCCTCCATCGCGGCCCTCAGGCGCCGCGCCCGGGGATGGACGACGGTCCCCGCCCACAGGGTGGCGGCCAGGCCGAGTGCGACCACGGCGACCGCTCCCGCCCACCATCCGGGGCGGCTCGAGGTGCTCCGCAGCACCAGCCCGAGCCCGAACGCGGTCGCGGCAGTCACCGTGCCGAGCGCGTAGTAGCCGGGGAAGATCGCCGCCACCACGTCGCCCGCGCCCGTCGGGCCGAGCGTACGGAACACGGCGGGCGCGACCAGGAACGAGAACGCCGCGATCTCCCCGATCCACAGGCCGAGGGCCAGCAGGTAGAGGAAGCGGACGAGCCCGATCACTGCAGGGTGCGCGCCCGGGCGTTCCCGGGCAGGGGTTGGCGACCCGCGAAGCCCTCCTCCACACGATGCCAGAAGGCAACCTCGGGCTCGCCGAACTGCCAGCAGAGGTAGACCACCTCGCCGTCCTTCTCGGCCGGAAAGTCGACCAGGCCGAGCCGGATGTCCTTCAGGTGCGCGCCGCTCTCCGAGATCTCCCGCACGATCCCGTCGAGCTCCTCGACGAGCACGCGCGCCGCGGGCCGCTCGCGGAGGAGATCTGCCGTCGCGATCGCCTCGAGCGCGACGCCACGCGCCGTCGCGAGCGCCCGCATCTCCGCCTCGAGCCGGAGCGCACCGCGCTGCAGACGCTCGATCCAGAATGCGAGCTGCGGCACGGCGGCATTCGCCTCCTGGATGCGAAAGAGCTTCTCCGGCTGCACGCGGAGGGGATGCTAGCGGCTCGATCCCTCGCTGTCGAGGGCAGCCGTGCGCTGCGACACCCTTGTGCGCCCGGGACCCGTGCGTTACATACGACAGGTGGCGCGGAACGGCGCGCAGATGACCAAGCCGGGCGCGGAACCCTCGCTGCCGCGCGGGGTACCGGTCGAGCCGCTCCTGGAAGATTTCTTGAATCCTTCCCGCGGGGCCGGGGCGCGCTCGGGAACCGTCGCGCCGGTGCCGGGCAGGCGCGCTTCGGGGCGCGCGGACATCCGAGTGGAGGCGTAGGAGATGGCGGACGATCCCACCCGCGAAGACGCGCCGCAGCGCTTTTACGGCTTCGACGAGGACATCAGCGGCGTCGCGGTGCCGAGCGAGCTGTCGATCCTCCCGCTGCGGGGCGTCGTCATCTTCCCTTCGGCGATCGTGCCGTTGTTGATCTCTCGCGGCCCGTCGCTGAGACTCGTGGAGGAGGCGCTCGGGGGAGACCGGATGCTCGGGCTGTTCTCGCAGAAGAACCCCGAGGAGGAGCACCCGGAGCCGGAGGGCCTGTACTCGCGCGGCACGGCCGGCCGCATCCTCAAGATGCTCAAGTATCCCGACGGGAGCGTCCGCATCCTCGTCCAGGGGCTCAAGCGCATCGAGGTGATCGGCTACACGCAGCGCGAGCCGTACTTCAGGGCGAAGGTCCGCGAGCTGCAGGACCACCACGAGCCCTCGAAGGAGCTCGAGGCGGTGCAGGTTCACATGGTGAACCAGTTCGCCAAGTTCGTCTCGATGATCCCCTACCTGCCGGACGAGCTGCAGGTGGTGGTGATGAACATCAAGGATGCGGGGAAGGCCTCGGATCTCATCGCGTCCAACCTGAACATCTCGCTCGAGGAGAAGCAGGACCTGCTGTCGACGCTCGAGGTCCAGGACCGTTTGGAGAAGCTCTCCGCCATCCTCAACCGGGAGATCGAGCTCCTGGAGCTCGGCCACAAGATCCAGTCCCAGGTGCAGTCGGAGCTCAACAAGAACCAGAAGGAGTTCTACCTGCGCCAGCAGATGAAGGCGATCCAGAAGGAGCTCGGCGAGGGCGACGGCAAGGTCGCCGAGATCGAGGAGCTCCGCCGGCGCATCGAGGAGGCCAACATGCCTCCGGAGGCGCGCAAGGCCGCCGACCACGAGCTCGAGCGTCTCCGGCTGATCCCGCCCGAGTCCGCGGAGCACACGGTCGTCCGCACCTACCTCGAGTGGCTCGTGTCGCTGCCGTGGGCCGTCTCGACCGAGGACAACCTGGACCTGCATCATGCCCGGCAGGTGCTCGACGAGGACCACTTCGACCTCGAGAAGATCAAGGACCGGATCCTCGAGTACCTCGCGGTCCGGCGGCTGCGCCAGGACCCGAAGGGGCCGATCCTCTGCTTCGTCGGGCCGCCCGGCGTCGGCAAGACCTCGCTCGGGCGCTCGATCGCGCGCGCCATGGGCCGGAAGTTCGTGCGCATCTCGCTCGGCGGCATCCGCGACGAGGCGGAGATCCGCGGCCACCGCCGCACCTACATCGGCGCGCTGCCGGGACGCATCGTCCAGAACATCCGCAACGGCGGCTCGAACAACCCGCTCTTCATGCTGGACGAGATCGACAAGCTCGGCATGGACTTCCGCGGGGACCCGGCCTCGGCGCTGCTCGAGGTCCTCGATCCCGAGCAGAACAACACCTTCATGGACCACTACCTCGACGTCCCCTTCGACCTCTCGAAGGTCATGTTCGTCACCACGGCGAACGTGCTCGACACGATCCCGCCGCCGCTGCGCGACCGGATGGAGGTGATCGAGCTCGCCGGCTACACGGAGGAGGAGAAGCTCGAGATCGCCCGGCGACACCTGATCCCCAAGCAGCTGCGCGAGAACGGGCTGACACCCGAGAACCTGCGCTTCGAGGACGACGCCCTGACCAAGATCATTCGCGCGTACACGCGCGAGGCGGGGCTCCGGAACTTCGAGCGCGAGATCGGCCGCGTCTGCCGGAAGGTCGCGCGGGCGATCACCGAGGGCCGCACGGAGCCCGTCGTGTGCACGGCGGCCAAGGCGCGCGAGTACCTGGGGGCGGAGCGGTTCTTCTCCGAGGTCGCGGAGCGGACCGAGGACCCGGGCGTGGCGGTGGGCCTCGCGTGGACGCCCAACGGCGGCGACATCCTCTTCGTCGAGTCGACGCGTATGGCGGGGAAGAAGAGCCTCACGCTCACCGGCAGCCTGGGCGACGTCATGAAGGAGTCGGCCCAGGCGGCGCTCAGCTACATCCGTTCGCGCGCCGACCGGCTCGGCATCGCGCCCGACTTCTACGAGAACGCCGATCTCCACGTCCACGTGCCGGCCGGCGCCATCCCGAAGGACGGGCCGTCAGCCGGGGTCACCATCGCCACCTCGCTCGCCTCGCTGCTGACCGGGCACCCGGTGCGTCCGAACGTCGCCATGACCGGCGAGATCACCTTGCGCGGCAAGGTCCTGCCGGTCGGCGGCATCAAGGAAAAGGTGCTCGCCGCCAGGCGCGCCGGCGTCGAGAGCGTGATCCTGCCGCGGCGGAACGAGAAGGACCTCGAGGACATCCCCGAAGACGTGCGCCGATCCCTGCGCTTCACCTTCGTGGAGACGATGGACGAGGTCCTCGACGCGGCGTTGGAACGCGCGGCGGCCGAGCGTGCGCCGTCGGCCGAGGAGACGCGCGAGGAGCGCGCCCGGCGTGAGCAGCACATCGCGAGGGCCTGAGGCTCCTGCCCGAGCTGCGCAAGGACCCGATCGCCGGCCGCTGGGTGGTCGTCGCCACCGAGCGCGTGCGGCGCCCGGCGGACTTCGCCGTTCCGCACGGCCCCCGTCGGGACGCCTCGTGCCTGTTCTGCGGGGGACACGAGGACGAGACGCCCCCCGAGCTGCTCGCCTACCGGGACGCAGCGGACGCGCCTCCGAACTCGCCCGGCTGGCGCGTCCGGGTGGTTCCCAACCGGTTCCCCGCCCTGCGCGTCGAGGGCGACCTCGACCGACGCGGGGAAGGCCTGTACGACCTGATGAACGGGGTCGGCGCGGACGAGGTGCTGGTCGAGTCGGCGGATCACCACGTCAAGCTGGCCGACCTCGCGCCGGCCGCCGTCGAGGACGTGGTGCGGGCCCTCCACGACCGCCTCGTCGCGCTCAAGCGCGACGCACGCCTCCGCGCCGCCCTCCTCTTCAAGCGACACGCCGCGGACGCCCCCGGCCGCCTCGGGCATCCGCACGCCCAGCTCCTCGCCACGCCGATCGTCCCACCAGAGGTGCTCGAGGAGCTGGATCGCGCGCGCGCTTACTACGACTACCGGGAGCGCTGCCTGTTCTGCGACATCCTCCGCCAGGAGCTCGAGCAGCGCACTCGCCTGGTCGTCGACAGCGAGCACGTGCTCGCGCTG
The DNA here is from genome assembly GCA_005888095.1 of Deltaproteobacteria bacterium. Classification (GTDB taxonomy): domain Bacteria; phylum Desulfobacterota; class Binatia; order DP-6; family DP-6; genus DP-3. Next base: position 5,568 of record VBKF01000104.1, read on the forward strand.
GCGCCCTTCGCCGCGCGCTTCCCGTTCGAGACCTGGCTCTTCCCCCGCCGCCATGCGGCTGGCTTCGAGCGCGCCGACGAGGCGGAGCAGCGGGACCTCGCCGGCGTGCTGCGCGCGGTGCTCCGCCGCCTGGACCGGGCGATCGGCGACCCGCCCTTCACGCTCGTCATGCACAGCGCGCCGTTCCGGGAGGGAGAAAGCCCTTCCTACCACTGGCACGTCGAGATCATGCCGACGCTCTCGCACGCCGAGACGGCGTGGAGGGGGGGGCTTGCCGTGAACCCGGTGCCCCCCGAGGACGCCGCGCGCTTCCTTCGTGACACCCCCGAGTGATGCGCGTCGCGATGCTCGCGCCGGAGGCGCACCCGTACGCCAAGACGGGTGGGCTCGGTGACGTGCTCGGCGCCTTGCCGGGCGCGCTGGCCGCGGCCGGCGTGGAGGTGACGCTCTGCCTGCCCGCCTACCGCAGCGTGCTTCGCCGGCTGCCGTCGGCCGAGGCCACGCTCCGTCTGCTGGTGCCCGTCGCCAGCCGCATGGAACCGGCCGAGATCGTGCCCGTGCCAGGCCCCACCGTGCCGACGGTGCTGGTCCGCGCGGACCGCTACTTCGACCGCGACGCCCTGTACGGCCCGCCGGGCGGCGACTACCCGGACAACGCCGAGCGGTTCGCGTTCTTCTGCCGGGCGGCCCTCGAGTGGCTGCGGCGGCTCGATCCGCCACCCGACGTCCTGCACGTGCACGACTGGCAGGCGGCCCTGGCGCCCGCCTTCCTGCGCGGCACGGCGCCGCTCTATCCCGAGCTCGCCGCCGTTCGCACGCTCCTCACCGTGCACAACCTCGCCTACCAGGGCCGCTTCGGGAGCGACGCCTGGCCGCTCCTGAACCTCGACCCGCGCTACTTCGCGCCCGACTGGCTCGAGTTCTACGGTCAGGTGAACTTCCTGAAGGCGGGGCTCGTGTTCAGCGAGGGGATCACGACGGTGAGCCCGCGCTACGCGGCGGAGATCCAGACACCCGACTTCGGCGAGGGCCTCGACGGCGTGCTCCGCGCGCGGGCGGGGCGCCTCGTCGGCATCCTGAACGGCGTCGACTACGACGTCTGGAACCCCGCGACCGACGCGTATCTCGCCGCGCGCTACGACGCAGCCGACCTGCGCGGCAAGGCGCGCTGCAAGGCTGCCCTGCAGGCGGAGCTCGGCCTTGCCGTGCGCGCCGACCTGCCGCTCCTCGCCATCGTGTCGCGGCTCGCCGAGCAGAAGGGCTTCGAGGTGCTCGGCCACGCGCTCCCGCGGCTCCTGGCGACCGTCGAGGTGCAGCTCGCGATCCTCGGCTCCGGGGACGAACGCTACGAGACCCAGCTCCGGGCCCTCGCCGGCGCCTTCCCGCGACGCGTCGCCCTGCGCATCGAGTTCAACGAGCCGCTGGCCCACCGGATCGAGGCGGGAGGGGACGTCTTCCTGATGCCATCACGCTTCGAGCCGTGTGGCCTCAACCAGCTCTACAGCCTGCGCTACGGGACCGTCCCCGTCGTGCACGCCACCGGCGGTCTCGACGACACGGTGGTCGAGTTCGACCCGGCCGCCGGCACCGGAACCGGCTTCAAGTTCACACCCTACACCGTCGAGGCCTTCCTGGCCGCGGTCGGCCGCGCCCTTCGCCTGCATGCCGATCCGGCCGCATGGCAGCGTCTGATGCGCAACGGCATGGCGCAGGATTTCTCCTGGCATCGCGCCGCGCTGGCCTACGCGCGGCTGTATGCGGCGCTCCCGCCGCCCGAGCTGCCGCGGCTGCGTTGAGGGCAGCTCAGCCGCGCTCGACGATCTCGACCAGCTCCGCCGGGTGCTCGATCATCCGTTCGGGGTCTGCGGCGGCGAGGCCTTCGGGGGTGAGGCCCCACGCGACACCGCAGAACGCCACCTGGGCGGCGCGGGCGGTGCGGACGTCGACGGCGGAGTCGCCGACCAGCAGCATCCGCTCGCGTGGCGTGCGGGTGAGGCCACGCAGGTGCTCGAGGCCGGCGGGATCGGGCTTGCGGGACGGCAGCGAGTTGCCGCCGATGATCCCGACGAAGCGGTGCGTGAGCCCGAGGCCGTCGAGGATCGACCGGCTCATCGCCTCCGGCTTGTTGGAGAGGACGGAGAGCGCGACCGCCCGCGTCTCGAGCACCGCGAGCGCCTCCACGATTCCCGGATAGGGGCGCGTCGCATCGAGCAGGTGCGCCGCGTAGTGCGCCATGAAGAGTCCCACGGCCTCTTCGAGCCGATCCTCGTGGGCCGGACCGAGCGCCCGCTGGACGAGCATCCGGGCGCCCTCCCCGACGTAACCGTAGAGCGTCTCGGGCGGCCGGGCCGGCAATCCCAGCGTGCGCAGCACGTGGTTGACGGCGCCCGCGAGGTCGGCGCGCGAGTCGATGAGCGTCCCGTCCAGGTCGAAGGCGACGTGCTCGTACACCACGCCCGTGGGCGCGGTCACCGCCTGGGGGTCAGACGGCAAACGACGAGCCGCATCCGCACGTGTGGGTCGCCTTCGGGTTCGAGAACTTGAACCCGCCGCCGTGCAGGCTGCTCACGTAGTCGATCTCGGTGCCGGCCAGGTGCTCGGCGCTCGTCGTGTCCACGAGCACGCGCACTCCATCGTACTCGAGGACGAGATCGTCCTCGCGCATCGTGTCGTCGAAGTCGAGCTGATAGCTGAAGCCGGAGCATCCGCCACCGACCACCGCGACACGCAGCGCGCGCGTGGGCGGCAGACCGTCGCGCGCGCGCAACTCCTTCACCCGCTCGATGGCGCGGGGGGTCAGGCCCAGCGGGGCCGCCGGGGTGCTCGTCGCCGCGTGCTCCGTCACGCCTGCACGATAGAGGCAGGTGGCGGAAAAGTCAACAAAATGTGCGCTCTTGCACGATCGGGAGACGGGGCTTGCCGTTTCTCCGGTTCGTGCGCTTTTGCCCGGCGACGCCTCGCGGAGCTGCATGCGGGACGCGCAGGCGCATGGCACATCCGTTGCTCGAGACAGCGCGCGCCGGACCCATGCGCCCCGTCTCGTTGCATCTCCCCTTCGGCGCGCGCCGCCACGGCCCGCGCGCCGCGCCGCTCGAGGCCTTCTCGCGCACCGAGAAGATCATCTCCTTCTGCCGGCTGCTGTTGACCATCTACACGCTGGCCGTCGTCACCATAGATCCGCAGCAGCCCTCGTTCAAGCCGAACTTCGCCGACGTCGTGCTCGGGGCGTACGTCGCCTACAGTGCCCTGCTCTTCTTCCTCGTGCGCGGCGCATACGTCTCCGCGCAACGCGTCGGCTTCTTCTCGGCCGCCACCGACGTCGCCTGGGTGAGCGTCATCGCACTGTTCACCGAAGGCGGAACGAGCCCGTTCTTTGCGCTCCACGTCTTCGTCATCTTGAGCGTCAGCGTGCGGTGGGGACTCGCCGCCACGCTGTTCGTCACGGTGCTGCTCGCCCTGCTCTATCCCGGCCTCGTCATCGGGGGCCGGTGGTTCGATTTCCACGAATCCGTGTTCCGGAGCATCCATCTGTTCCGGCCGATCTACCTGCTGGTCATCGGCTACCTGATCGGCTACCTGGGGGAGCACGAGCGGCGGGCGAAGCGGAAGCTCGGCTTCATGCTCGGGTTGCCGGCGGCCTTCCGGCGCAACCAGGCACCAGGCCGAGCGTTCACCCGGCTGGTGCGGCGCGCGCTCGACTACTTCAAGGCCGAGCGCGGCACGCTCGCGCTTCGCGATCCCGAGAGCGGCCGGTACTTCGTCTGGGACGTCGCCCGCCGGGGCGGCCGCACCCGCCTCTCGCTCCGCATCACCGAGGACGATCCCTTCCCCTTCCGCTTTGCGGGCCCGACCGAAGGCTTCATGGCCAACGATGTACGCCCGGCCGGCGGCACCGTGACCTGCTACGACGTGCTGACCGGCGTCATGGTGCGCAAGGCGATTCCCGCGGGCACCCCGCTGCCGGGCGGGGGCGCCGCCCAGGCGTTGCTGGTGGCACCCGTCCTCATCCAGCGCGAGCCACGCGGTCACGCCGCCGTCGTGCGCGAGACGCGGCGCAAGTTCACGCGCGACGACCTCGAGTTCCTGCTGCTCCTCGTCGGCCAGGCCGCCTCCGGCTTCGAGAACGTGCGGCTGCAGGACAAGGCGGAGGAGGTCGCGGTCCTCGAGGAGCGCGGCCGCATCGCACGCGACCTGCACGACGGGTTCATCCAGTCCCTCGCCGGGATCGACCTCCGGGTCGAGGCGTGCAAGCTGCTGCTCCGGCGCGACCCGTCCCGCATCCATCACGAGCTCGAGGAGCTGCACGAGGCCGTCAACCGCGGCTACCGGGAGGTGCGGCACTACCTCAGCATGCTGCGGGCGGCCAGCCGCCCAGCGGATGACCTGTGGTCCTCGCTCGACCGGCTGGCGGCGGAGTTCTCGATCCGCGAGCGGCTGCGCGTCCACGTGGAGCGTCCCGAGTGCAAGCCCGACCTGCCGACGTCGACGGCGTACGAGCTCACCCAGATCGTCCGGGAGGCGCTCCGAAACGCCATCCGGCACGGTCGCGCGACCCAGGCCGTCGTCAAGGTCGCCACCCGCCCCTCGCACCTCTACCTCGTCGTGCGCGACAACGGCCGCGGCTTCCAGAACGGGCGCGGCGTCACCGACGCCGACGGCTTCCTCCCCCCGGGCGCCGCCCCCTGGTCCATCCGCGAGCGCTGCGCGGCGCTGGGCGGGACCCTGTGCGTGCGCACGGAGGCCGGCCGCGGCGCCGAGCTCTCCCTGACGATTCCCGCGGCGATTTCCGCCGCATCCCGCGACCCCGATCGGAGATTGGACGCATGATCGCTCAACCGAGAAGACTCCGCCTCGTCATCGTCGATGACCACACGCTGTTCCGCGAGGGCCTGCGCACGATCCTCGAGATGGAGGACGACATCCAGGTGGTCGCAGACGCCGAGAGCGCCGAGGACATCGTGGAGCTGGTTTGGCAGACCAAGCCCGACGTCCTGCTCCTCGACATCCGGATGCCACAGGGGAGCGGCCTCGACGCGGTCCCCGCCGTCCTGCGCATCAGTCCGGGAACCCGCGTCCTCGTGCTCACCGCCTGTGACGAGAAGGAAGAGCACATGCGGGCCTTCAAGCTCGGCGCCAAGGGCGTCATCCTGAAGGACTCCGCACGCCAGACCCTCATGCAGGCCATCCACACCGTGTGCACGGGCCAGGTCTGGGTCGACCCGCGCATGACGGGCGCCCTCGTGGAGGAACTCTCCCACCTCGGGCCCGAGGGCGCGGCCTCGACCAGCCGCGACGAGAACGGCCTCACCGAGCGAGAGCGCGAGATCGTGCGCCTCGTCGCCTCCGGCCAGAAGAACAAGGAGGTGGGCGCGACGCTCACGATCAGCGAGCGCACCGTGAAGACACACCTCACCAACATCTTTCAGAAGCTCGGCGTGCGCGATCGGGTGGGGCTGGTCATGTACGCGCTGCGCCACGGGTTGACGCGAGCGGCTTAAATCCTCTGGGGGCCCGTGCGGTGCTCGGGCGCTGCGCGCCCTGCGGTCCAACGCCCGCGCGGCGTCCGCCGCGCGCCCCAGACCCCATGCCGGGCTCGGCAAAGCCTCGCCCGGCTTCGCGTTCTTGGGGAGGCTCCTGCGGCTCCGCTGCACTTTGGCGCTCGCGGCCTAATGACCCGGCGTGCTGTCGGGGCATGCGCAGCCGGGGCGTGCGGCGTGCACCACCAGGCGATTCCCGTCGGTCTCGACGGTGACGGCGCCGCAGCGGTCGGTGCGGAGCACACACGTCCCACGCGACCCATAGCGGCGCTCGACCTCGGGCGCCGGCAGTCGATACCGGTTGTCGGCGCCGACCGACATGACGGCCAGCAGGGGCGCGACGGCGGAGACGAACGCCGGGGTGCTCGAGGTCCGGCTCCCGTGATGCGGCACCTTCAAGACCGTGCTCGGCAGGAGATCGGGACGGGCGAGGAGGCGCTGCTCGGCGCGGGCCTCGATGTCGCCCGTGAGGAGGACACCGAAGCGCCCGCGGGCGACCCGCAGCGCGAGCGATGAATCGTTGATCGACGTCTTCCCGAGCTCGGGCGGTGGATGGAGGACCGTGACGGAGTCGGCGACCGCCGTCGCGCTGTCGAGCCGCCGGATGCGGGCACCGCTCGCTTGGACGGCAGCCGCGAGCCGCTCCCATTCGACGCCGCTTCCGGGCACGCCGCTCCACCAGAACTCGCGCGGGTGAAAGTGCGCGAGCAGGTAGCCGATGCCTCCGAAGTGGTCGGGATGCGCGTGCGTCATGGCGACCGCGTCGAGCCGGAGGACCTTGCGCGTGAGCAGGAACGGCGCGACGACGGCCGCGCCCGTGTCGAACTCGCCGCCGGGGAAACCGCCGGCGTCGACGACGACCACCCGCCCAGCCGGCAGCTCGAGCACGGCGGCGTCGCCCTGCCCCACATCGAGAAAGGTGGCACGCAGGCGGTCGTCGAACCGCTCGTGCACCCACCAGCCGGCGTCGGCGACGAGCCCCGCCAGCGCGATGGCCGCGAGCAGGCGTCCGACCCGCCCGGGCGTGAGCAGGAGCCCCGCGAGCGCGCCGTAGCAGAGCGCCAGCTCCACGACGCTCGGGATGGGGACGTCCACCGCCGCCCAGCCGGGCGCCGCCAGCCAGCGGACGACGGCGATGCCGGGCCGGAGGACGAGCCCGGCCAGCTGGAAGAGCGCGCGAGCGGCGGCCGGTGCAAAGGGCTCGACCAGAGCCCCCGCGAGCCCCACGACGACCACCAGCGAGCCGAAGATCGGCACGGCGATGGGGTTGGCGACGAGCCCGACGACCGAGACCTGATGGAAGTGGAAGGCGGTGAGCGGGGCCGTCCCGGCGAGCGCCGACGGCGACACCAGCGCGGCCGCGCGCAGCCGCGCCCGCCAGCCGCCGCCCGGCGCCTGCGGGCCGAAGCGGCGCGCGCCGAGGACGATAGCCAGCACGGAGACGAAGGAGAGCTGGAAGGAGATCTCGAGCGGCGCCCCCGGCCACGCGAGCGCGAGCACCACGGCGGCCACGGCCAGGCTCCGCAGCACGTCGACCCGACGCCCCGCGAGGCCGGCGAGCACGGCGACCACGACCATGATGGTGGAGCGCAGCGTGGCGACCCCGAGACCCGCGAGGCCCGTATACAGCGCCACCGGCCCGAGGCTCGCCAGGGCCGCCACGCGCTCGACGTCGACCGCCAGCACGAGCCACTCGCTGCGGGACAGCAGCCAGCGGACCACCGCGAACCCCGCCGCCGCCACGAGGCCCACGTGCAGGCCGGAGATCGAGAGGATGTGGATCACGCCGGCGCGGCTGAAGGCGTCGCGCAGCTCGGCGTCGACCTCGCCCTCCTCGCCGACGATGAGCGCCTGCAGCACGGGCCCCGCGGGCGCCGCGACGGCGGCGCCGATGGCGGCGGCGAGCCGCGCCCGCCAGCGTTCCAGGCGATCGCGGACGCCGTTCCCGGCAGACGGCAAGCGCTCGAGGGCCGCGTCGCTCCAGACGAACGCGGTCACGTGGACGCCGCGGCGGGCGAGGTGCGCCACGTAGTCGAAGCGGCCGGGGTTCTCGAAGTTGCGCGGCGTGCGCAGGATCGTGTCGACGCGGAGGCGATCGCCATATCGCCAGCCCTGGGCCCGGCCGCGAACGCCGACCCGCACGAGGCCGCTCGCGTGCCGCCGTGCCGTCCCGCGGCCGAGCGCCTCGGCTTCGACGAGGAGCACGGTCCGGCGATCGCGCCGTTCCGGGGCGGCCGCCACGCGACCCTCCAGCGTCGTCCGCAGCGGCCGGGTGAGCCGCGCCACGTGCTCGGGCGGGAAGATCGGGGCGCGGACACCAGACATGCGGTGCGCGCCCAGCGCCACCGCCGCGAGTGCCAGCGCCAACCACGCGGCCCACGTCCGCCGCCTGCGGCCGGCGAGCCAGAGGGCCGCGAGCGCAGCCGCGAAGACGAAGAGCAGTGGGGCTGAGCGCGCCGGCGCCGCGAGCTCGCCGGCCAGCACCCCTGCCATCGCCACCCCGAGCACCGCCCGCACCTCCACCCCGGATCCTCCTCGGGCGGGGCGATGGGCAGCCGGTCACGCCCCGGCGAGCCGCTCCTTGATCTGCGCCGCGAGCGTCAGCGTGATGCCCGGGACGCTCGCCAGCTCCTCGGCCGTCGCCTCGCCGATCCGCTTGACGCTCCCGAAGCGCCGGAGCAGCGCCCGGCGGCGCCGCGGCCCGATGCCGGCCACCTGGTCGAGGGGCGAGGCGAGCCTGGCGCGCGCCCGGAGCTTGCGGTGGTAGGTGTTGGCGAAGCGGTGCGCCTCGTCGCGCACGCGCTGGAGCAGGAAGAGCGCGCTCGAGTTCGGCTTGAGTACCACCGGGTTCTTGCGACCGGGGAGGAAGACGCGCTCGGGGCGGCGGCGGATCTCGCTCGCCGTGGCATCGCGCTCGACCCGCTCCTTGGCGAGCGCCACGACGTCCAGCTCGGTGATGCCGAGGTCGTGCATCACGGCCGAGGCGGCCGAGAGCTGTCCCGGCCCGCCGTCGATGACCAGGAGGTCGGGGAGGTCACCGCGCTCCTTGGCGTCGCGGAAGCGCCGCTGGAGGACTTCCGCCATGGACGCGAAGTCATCGGCCCCCTCGACGCTGCGGATGCGGAAGTGGCGGTATCCGGCCTTGGCGGGCATGCCCTCGTCGAAGGCCACGACCGAGCCGACCGAGAGCGTCCCCTGGATGTTCGCGATGTCGACGCACTCGATCCGCTTGGGGGCGTTGGCGAGGCGGAGCCGCTGCTGCAGCTCGGCCGCCATGCGCGCCGCCTGCTTGCCGGCGTCGCGCCGCTCGGCGAAGCTCTGGCGGGCGTTCTCGCGCGCCATGTCGACCAGCCGCAGCTTGTCGCCGCGCTGCGGGACGAGGATCGCCGCCTTCCTGCCGCGCCGCTCGCTCAGGTACTCGGCCCGGACCTCCGCGTCCGAGATCGGCGTCGGGAGCAGGATCTCGTCGGGCACGTCGCGCTCGGTCGCCTGGTAGAACTGCGTCAGCACCTCCTCGAGGACCTCGGCATCGGGGAACTCCCAGTCGTCGAACGCGTAGGTCTGGTTCGACACCAGCTTGCCGTCGCGTACGAAGAGCACCTGCACCTCGATCGAGCCGCCCTCCCGGTAGAGCCCGAACACGTCCTGATTCGCCCCCCAGTGCTCGACCACCTGCTGCGGCTCCTGGGTCTTCTCGATGGCGCGGAGCTGGTCGCGGAGCCGGGCGGCGTCCTCGAACCGCTCCCCCGCGGCCGCCTCTTCCATGCGGCCGCGCAGCGCGCTCACGACGTCGCGGTTCCGGCCCTCGAGCAGCAGCATGGCCTGGCGGAGGTGCTCCTCGTACACGGCCCGGTCGACCGGCAGCACGCAGGGCCCGAGGCAGCGCTTGATCTGGTACTCGATGCACGGGCGGCTGCGGTTCTTGAAGACGGGGTCGCTGCAGGTGCGGAGCGGGAACACCTTGCGGATGGTGTCGAGCGTCTCCCGCACCGCCGACGCGCTGGCGAAGGGCCCGAAGTAACGGCTGCCGTCCTTCACGATCTTGCGGGTGACCAGGACGCGCGGCCACGGGTCGTGCACGGCGACCTTCACGCTCACGTAGCTCTTGTCGTCCTTCAGCCGGATGTTGTAGCGCGGCCGGTACTGCTTGATGAGGTTGTTCTCGAGGATGAGGGCTTCCTTGTCGCTGGCGGTGACCAGGGTCTCGAACTCGGCCAGACGCTCGACCAGGAAGCGGACCTGGCTGCGCTCGTCGCCGCCGCGGAGATAGCTCCGCACGCGGCTGCGCAGGTTCGCTGCCTTGCCGATGTAGATGACCTTGCCGTGGCGGTCCTTCAAGAGATACACGCCCGGGCGCGGCGGCACCGCCGTCAGACGCTCCTCGAGCGCGCGCGCGTCGGGGGGTACGGCGACGCTCACCGCGGGCGGTGCAACCTGGTTCTCGGCGGTCACGATGACAGATTATAGCGACACGCGGCGGGACCTAACCATGGGAGGCCGGGTGAGGCGAGTCAAGCGGCTGGGGCCGGCGCGCGCCGGTCGCGCGACGCGCGCTCAGAGCGCGCCGTACAGCGCGGCGACCACTCGCGCGGCACGGCTGTCTCCCGTCGTGCCGGGCGACATCTTGTTCATGACGTAGGCCCAGCTCACGCGTGCATCCGCGTCGGCGACGGCCAGCGATCCGCCCCATCCGCCGTGCCCGAAGGCGCGGCGGTTCGGCCCCATCGGCAAGCGGTCGCTGGCCAGCATGAAGCCGAGTCCCCAGCGCATCGGGAGGCCGAGCACGATGTCCGTGCCGTCGAACTGCGCCTCGATCGCGCGGCCGAGGGTCTCCCCGCGGAGCAGGCGCACGCCGTCGAGCACGCCGCCGCGGGCCAGGGCGGCCATGACGCGGGCGGCGGACCGCGCGTTGCCATGCCCGTTCGCCGCCGGGATCTCGGCGGCCCGCCAGGCGCGTTGATTGGCCAGGGCGGGCGTGAGCGGCGGGTTGCTCATGACCTTGCCGAGCAGCGACTGCGGGTCCACCGCCGCGCTCGGCGCGGCGGCGGCCGTCTCCTCGGGAGTCGGCGGCACCATCTGGGCGACGCGGTGGTCCTCGCCCGCGGGCAAGCCGATGTGGAAATCGCAGCCGAGGGGCAGCGCGACCTCGTCCCGGAAGAACCTGCCCGGCGTCTTGCCGCTGACCCGCCGGATCAGCTCGCCGACGAGGTAGCCGAACGTCATGGCGTGGTAGCCGCTGGTGGTGCCGGGCTCCCACCACGGCGTCTCGGCGGCCAGCGCGCCGACCATCCGGTCCCAGTCGTAGAACGCCTCGGTCGGCAGCGGCTGCCGGATCGCGGCCAGGCCGGCGCGATGGCTGAGCAGGTAGTGCACGGGCAGCGCGCGCTTTCCATTCTGCGCGAACTCCGGCCAGTAGCGTGCCACGGGCGCGTCCAGGTCGAGAAGACCGCGGTCGACGAGCATGTGGGCGCAGAGGGCCGTCATCGCCTTCGTCGTCGAGAAGACGTTGACGATCGTGTCGCGCGTCCACGGCCGGGTGCGAGCCGCGTCGGCGTAACCGCCCCACAGGTCAACGACCAGCTCTCCGTCGACGGTCGCCGCGAACGACGCGCCAACCTCCACTCCCATGTCGAAGTTGGCGGCAAAGGTCGCCCGCACCGCAGCGAAGCGCGCTGCACACTCACCGTGGACGGAAGCCGACGTCAGGGCCTCTCTCGTTGTCACGGAACGGCGGCCCATGGAGCGCTCGTGGCGAGCATGAGTTTCATCGGTAGGACCTCGCGCGTGAGCGGGTTCAGCATGAGACCCAGGGTCTCGAGCGTCACGACGCCGAGTATGGCGACGTCCTTGGCTTCGCCCAGGACGGCGGGAGAAGTCTCCGCCACACCCGCGATCGCGAAGGTGCAGCGGGAAACACGACGCTCGATGACCGTGCCGTCCGCGAGCGTGAACTCGGCACTGCGCGTCGGCCTGAGCCCCAGCCGCTTCCACGCCCGCTCGGGCAGCACGCTGTAGAGCGCACCCGAGTCAACCACGAAGCGGAGCCTGACCCCCGGACCGCGGCCGTCGGGCCGTGTGAGCTTTGCCGAGAGGTAGGTCATCCCCATCCCGCGCATCGTAGGGACGCGGCGGCCTACAGGCCAGCGCGGGAGAAGCATTCGATCGGAATAGTCCCCGCTCATCCTGCTTCGGCCGGCTCCACGCCGAGCAGGCGCGTCTCGAGCGCGTGGATGCGGTCGCGCAGCTCTGCCGCCCGCTCGAACTCGAGCTGCTTGGCCGCCTCCCGCATCTCGCGGCGCAGCGCGGCCACCGTCTTGGCGAGCGCAGCCGGATCGACCGGCCCCTCGTCGGGCGTCTCGGCGACCAGCGGTACGGTCAGGTAATCGGCCTCGCAGACCACCGCCAGCGGCTCGGCGATCGCCTTCTGGATCGTCTGCGGCGTGATGCCGTGCCGCTGGTTGTACTCCTCCTGCACCGCCCGGCGCCGGTTGGTCTCGTCGATCGCTCTCCGCATCGAGGCGGTGACCGTGTCGGCATACATGAGCACCGTGCCGTGGACGTTGCGTGCGGCGCGGCCGATGGTCTGGATGAGCGAGCGCTCGGAGCGGAGATAGCCCTCCTTGTCGGCGTCGAGGATGGCGACCAGCGACACCTCGGGCAGGTCGAGGCCCTCGCGCAGGAGGTTGATCCCGACCAGCACGTCGAACTCGCCCCGCCGGAGGTCGCGGATGATGTCGACGCGCTCGATCGTCTCGATGTCGGAGTGGATGTAGCGCACCTTGATGCCCACGTCGCGCAGGTAGTCGGTGAGGTCCTCGGCCATCTTCTTCGTGAGCGTGGTCACCAGCACCCGCTCCTCGGCCGCCACGCGCTTGCGGATCTCCTCGAGCAGGTCGTCCACCTGGTGGCGGGCGGGTCGCACGATCACCTCGGGGTCGGTGAGGCCGGTCGGGCGGATCAGCTGCTCCACGACCCGGCCGCGCGCCCGCTGGAGCTCCCACTCCCCGGGGGTGGCCGAGACGTAGACCGCCTGCGGGACGCGCGTCAGGAACTCCTCGAAGTTGAGCGGCCGGTTGTCGAGCGCCGACGGCAGCCGGAAGCCGAACTCGACGAGCGTCTCCTTGCGCGAGCGGTCGCCGCGATACATGCCGCCGATCTGGGGCACGGTGACGTGGCTCTCGTCGATCACCAGCAGGTAGTCGTCCGGGAAGTAGTCGAGGAGCGTGTACGGCGGCTCGCCGGGGGCCCGACCGTCGAGATGGCGGGAGTAGTTCTCGATGCCGGGACAGAAGCCCATCTCGGCGAGCAGCTCGAGGTCGTACTGCGTGCGCTGCTCGAGCCGCTGCGCCTCGAGGAGCTTGTGCTGGTCGCGCAGCTCGTTCAGGCGGTCCTGCAGCTCGGCCCGGATCGAGGCGACGGCCCGCTTCATGACCTCGTCGGTCGCGACGTAGTGGCTCGCGGGGTAGATCGCCACCCGCTCGAGCTGCCGCAACGCCTTGCCGCGCAGGGGATCGACCTCCGAGAGGCTCTCCACCGTGTCGCCGAAGAGCTCCACCCGGATCGCCCTCGCCTCCTCGTAGGCCGGGAAGATCTCGACCACGTCGCCGCGCACCCGGAACGTGCCGCGGTGGAAGTCGACGTCGTTGCGCTGGTACTGCATGTCGACCAGCTTGCGCAGCATCGCGTCGCGCTCGACCTCCGTCCCGCGCTCGAGGAGGACGAGCATGTCGAAGTAGCTCGCCGGCGAGCCGAGGCCGTAGATGCACGACACGCTCGCGACGACGAGGACGTCGTTGCGCTCGAGCAGCGCCTTCGTCGCCGCGTGGCGCATCTTGTCGATCTCGTCGTTGATGGACGCGTCCTTCTCGATGTAGGTGTCGGTCGAGGGGACGTAGGCCTCGGGCTGGTAGTAGTCGTAGTAGCTCACGAAGTACCGGACCGCGCTGTCCGGGAAGAGCGCGCGGAACTCGCTGTAGAGCTGCGCCGCGAGCGTCTTGTTGGGCGCGATCACGAGCGTCGGCTTGTTGACGTTCGCGACGACGTGCGAGACGGTGAACGTCTTGCCGCTGCCCGTGACGCCGAGCAGCACCTGGTGCGGCGTCCCGGCGCGCACGCCTTCGGTGAGCGCGGCGATGGCGTCCGGCTGGTCGCCCTGCGGCTCGAAGTCGGCGCGCAGCCGGAACTGCCCCTCCCGACGCATCGGCCGCCGATCATACCAGCGGCGGCCGGCCGCTCAACGTTGCACTCCGTGTCGTGGTGTGGTTAGGGGCCGGTCAACCAGGATTCCCCAAGGAGGGCAGGCATGCGTACCGTCGCGAGTGTGGTCGCGGGGCTCCTCTGTCTCGGCGCGGTCGTGGGCAGCGCGCGGGCGGAGGAAGCGGGTCCGGAGGCCGTCAACATGACGATCGTCAACGTCGAGTACGAAGGCTCGAAGATCTGGGTGCCGAGCACCGTCACGGCCAAGAAGGGGGCCAAGGTGACGCTCAAGCTGATCAACAGCGTCCCCTCCGAGCCGAACCAGCACGGCTTCGCCATCCCGGCCTACAAGATCGCGGAGGTCGTGACCCGCGGGGAGCCGAAGACGGTCGAGTTCACGGCGACCAAGGTCGGGGTGTTCTCGATCATCTGCCAGCTGCACCCGGCCCATGTGGGCGGGCAGCTCGTCGTCCTGCCGTAGGCGCGCGGGCGATACTGACGTCGCTGCGGCTCGCCTCGAACGCCGAGGACGGGGGCGAGCGGAGCCTACCCGGCGCGAAGTGGCGCTTGGCCGGCGCCGGACATCGCTACCGGGATGCTGGCTGACCGGACTTCCAACGGCGGTACTTCTGGCCGAACTCCTGCCGCTGTCCAGGATCGAAGCCGCGGTAGGTCTCGTAGTTCTGCCGCAGCCGCTCCCGCTCCTGCGGCGGCAATGCCCGGAATCGCTGGTAGCGCTCTCCGAGCGACCGCTGCTTGTGCTCCGGGAGCTGCTGGTAGCGCTGGTAGTTCTCCCAGGCCCGTCGTTGCTCCTCCGGGCTGAGCTCCTGCCACGGACGACCCGCCGGCTGCTGCGCGAGGGCCGCCGCTCCGCCGAGGGCGGCCGCCAGGAGCAACACGATGCCGAGCCGCTTCATCCGTTCGACTGCTCGCCTCCGTCGTCGAGCGTCGTCGTGTCGATGGCCTCGAAGTGCTCGAGCTTCTCCATGTTGCGGAGGATGGGCAGCTCGATGAAGAGATCGGGCGCGGCGGCGAGCTCCGGCGGCGGCTCCGCCGGGAGACTCTCGGCCACCTTCGGGGCCGGCCGCTCGCGGCTCGCGACCACGCGCGGCTTGTCTCTTGCCGGCGCCTGCGCGACGGCGCGAGGGCCGCTCGGCGCCGCCCGCCTGTCGCCCGCCCCGCGCGTCAGCTCCACCGCGACGATCGCAACGGCCGCCGTCGCGAAAGCCAGCGCCGGAATCCGAAAGCCGGCCCACCAGCGGCGCGCCACGCTGCCCTCCTCTTCGGCCGCCGCCAGCAGCCGGACGCGACGGAGGGTCGCCTGCTCCAGATGCGACGGGACCTCGCACCCGCTCCTCGCCAGGCCGGTGACGCCTGCGAGCACCGCCTCCGTCGCTGCCACCTCGCGCCGGCACTCCGGGCAACCGGCCACGTGGCCCTCGAGCGTCCGACGGCGGCGGGGCGCGAGCTCCCCGTCCACGGCCGCCACCATCCAACGCTGCGCTCGTCGACACCGCATGATCGCTTCCTCCAATCAGAGATACTCGCGGAGGCCCCGCTTGAGAGTCTGCGTGGCGCGAAAGAGAAGCGCCTTCACCGCGCCTTCGGTCGAGCCGAGCGCCTCGGCCACGTCACGGTACGCCAGGCCGTCCATGCGTGACAGCAAGAGCGCCGCACGTTGCTTCGCGGGAAGCTCGGCCACCAGCACCTCGAGCCGGCGCTCCAGCTGCCGGGCCGCGGCCCCTTGCTCGGGTGTGACGGCCGTGGGATCGGGCAGCGGCGGACCCTCCGCACGCTCCTCGCCGTCCCGGCGATTCCAGAGGTCGACGCGGAGGTGTCGCTCGGGACGGCGGACCTCGTTCAGGCAGAGGTTCGTGGCGATGGTGAACAGCCAGGTCGAGAAGCGGCTCTGCGGGCGGTACCGGTGCCGAAAGCGGAAGACCTGCACGAAGACATCCTGCGACAGCTCCTCGGCCTGGGCGTCGCTGCCGACGAACCGCCGCGCGAACTGGAGGACGCGCGGGCTGTACTTCCGGAAGAGGTCCTGGAATGCCGCCTCGTCGCCGGCCTGCAGGCGGAGCATCAACGCAACGTCGGGGTCGGCCGCCACGGCGGCGGGAGCGCTCCCTGCCTCCGGAAGGGCCTGGTGCGAGGCAGGGGGCTGGGCGGGGTCCGGGGGCATGGGCATCACCTCGCCGACGCGGACGGGTGCCATCGGTGGCCAGATTGTAGGCGAACGGAGGGACGGTGCCCAGCTCGCCGCGGAGGCCGGCATGGCCGCTCAACACCAGAGAAGCTGCGAGGTTGCGGCCCCGGCGCGGCTGGCCTGGGCTCGGCGAAGCTGCTAAGCGCGGGGCCGTGAGCCACGGCGCCCTCGATCCGTCGCTGGCCCGTCACCTGGCGCGCATCGAGGCGTATGTCCGGCATTCGGGCCTCCAGCCGATCCCGCCCGGCCGCGCCGACCTGCGGCGTGCGCTGGCGGCCTTCATGGAGATGCGCACGCCCGCGCTCCTCGACGCGTGGCTGGAGGACGTGGGCCCCGTGCTGGCCATCCCCGAGGCCGACTGGCCCGAGATCAAGGCCGACCAGACCGCCGCAGTGGTCCGGTGGGCCCGCCACGTCGCCGACCCGAGCAACATCGAGACCTACCTCTTCCTGCGCGCCCACACCCGCCGGGGCTTCATCGGCCGCTTCCCGGCCTCGCGCTTCCTCGCCGCACAGATGCGCTTCGTCGACCATCTCGCCGACGACATCCGGCGCGAGTACGCCGGCGACCCGCAGCGGACGGCCGAGCTGCTTTCCCTCCTCCGGCAGGAGTTCCAGGCGCGCGTGCTGCACATCACCGACTTCTTCGTCGAGGCCCGCGAGGAGGAGCTCCTCGAGCAGGAAGCGTCCTACCGGCGCGCGATCGACCGCGCGCCGGCCTGCATCCTGTGGGTCGATGCCGCCAGCGGTGTCATCTTCGACGCCAACCAGGTGGCGGAACGGCTGCTCGGATACGGCCGCGCCATGCTGGTCGGCCGCGCCCTCGGCGAGCTTCATCCGCCCTCGGACCGGGCGCGCGCCACGGCCCTCTGGCAGGCGGCCCGCGAGCGCGGGCACGCAAGCCGCGACGACCTGCATCTGCTCACGAGCCGGGGCGAGCCCATCCCCGTGTTCGCGAACGCCGGCTACATGGAGTACGGCCCGCGCCCGTGGGTGCAGCTGATCTGCGTCGACATCTCGGATCGGAAGCGGCTCGAGAGCCAGCTCATCCAGTCGGAGAAGATGGCCGCCATCGGGCTGCTCGCCGCGGGCATCGCGCACGAGCTGCGCAATCCGCTCGCCATCGTCATGAACGCGCTCTACGACCTGCGCCAGATCCTCGACGGTCAGAACCCGGAGGCGGTCGAGGATCTGCGCATCGCCGAGGAGGAGATCGAGCGCGCGCAGGCGATCATCAAGAACCTGCTCGAGTTCTCCCGCGAGTCGGGCGCGGAGCTCGAGCGCCTGGACGTCAACGACCTCCTCTCGCGCACCCTGCAGCTCATGCAGAAGCACCTGCAGAACAACGGCGTGCGGGTCACCACCGAGCTCGGACCGATCCCGCCGTGCCTGGCCAACGTGAACGCCATGCGGCAGATCTTCCTGAACCTCATCACCAACGCCGTGCAGGCGATGCCCGAGGGCGGCGAGCTCATGCTGCGCACGGCGCTGGTCGGCGAGAACCGCATCCGGCTCGACGTCCGCGACACCGGGGTCGGGATCCCGCGCGAGCACCTGCAGGACATCTTCAACCCCTTCTACACGACGAAGGCGCCCGGCCAGGGCACCGGCCTCGGCCTCTCCGTCGTGCACTCGATCCTCCAGCGCTACCAGGGCGAGATCCAGGTGACGAGCGAGGTCGGGGCCGGCACCACCTTCACGATCGAGCTGCCGTGCCAGTGCCACTTCGAGGCAGACTGACATGCGGGCCCGCATCCTCCTCGTCGAGGACGAGAACAACATGGCCCGCACGCTCGCCAAGAACCTGGAGCGCGCCGGGCACGAGGTGGAGCATGCGCCCCACGGCGAGGCCGCTCTCGCGCGCCTCGCCGAGACGAGCTTCGACGTCGTCCTGACCGACCTCAAGATGCCGGTCATGGACGGCATGCAGCTCCTGCGCGCGATGCACGAGCGGGAGAGCGCGCCCGCGGCCGTCGTGCTGACCGGCTACGGGACCATCGAGACCGCCGTCGAGGCCATGAAGCTCGGCGCCGCGGACTACCTGATCAAGGACGCGCGCCCGCAGGAGATCCTGCTCACCATCGAGCGTGTGCTCCGGCTCGACGCGCTCCGGCGCGAGAACGCCCAGCTCCGTCGCGTCGTGCGCAAGCTGCACGGCTTCGGCGAGCTGATCGGCGAGAGCGCGTCGATGCGAGAGGTCTACCGGGTGATCGGCGCGGTCAGCCAGAACAAGAGCACGGTGCTGGTGAGCGGCGAGAGCGGGACGGGCAAGGAGCTCGTGGCGCGGACGATCCACCGGCGCGGACCGCTCGCCGAGGGCCCGTTCGTCGCGATCAACTGCGCCGGACTGTCAGAGACGCTCCTCGACAGCCAGCTCTTCGGCCACCGCCGCGGCGCCTTCACGGGCGCGGTGGCGGACCACGACGGCGTCTTCCGGGCCGCCGAGGGCGGTACGCTCTTCCTCGACGAGGTCTCGGAGATCCCGCTCGGGCTCCAGGCGAAGTTCCTGCGCGCCCTCCAGGACCGCGAGGTCACGCCGCTCGGCTCGAGCCGCCCGATCACGGTCGACGTCCGGCTGATCGCCGCCACCAACCGCGACCTCGAGGCCGAGACGCGCGCCGGGCGTTTCCGCTCCGATCTGTTCTACCGTCTGAATGTGGTGCACATCGGGCTCCCGCCGCTGCGGGCGCGCGCCGACGACGTCGTCCTGCTGATCGAGCACTTCATCCAGCACTTCAGCCGCGAGTACCAGGTGGCTCCCAAGCGCGTCGCCCCGGAGGCCATGGCGCGGCTGCGCGCGTATGCCTGGCCGGGGAACATCCGCGAGCTGCAGAACGCCATCGAGCGCGCCTTCGCGCTGTCGGGGGCCGACACGATCACTCTCAATGATCTGCCGGCGGCGCTGCGAGACGACGCCGCGCCGTCGCTCGACGCTCCCGACGGCGGGCCGCTCCCCACCCTCGGCGAGGCGGAGCGCCGCCTCATCGCTGCCGCGCTGAGGCACAGCGGCGGCAACAAGAACGAGGCGGCCCGCCTGCTCGGCATCGACCGGCAGCGCCTCTACCGCAAGATCGAGAAGTACGGCCTCACGTAACGCTCAACCCTTTCCCGTGCCCGTGAAGAAGGGCCGGAGGATGTCGATGGGCACCGGGAAGATCGTCGTCGAGTTGTTCTCCGAGGCGATCTCCACGAGCGTCTGCAGGAAGCGGAGCTGGAGCGCGATCGGCTCACGCGCCATGATCGCCGACGCCTCCGCGAGCCGCTGCGCCGCCTGGAACTCCCCCTCGGCCGCGATCACCTTGGCGCGGCGCTCGCGCTCGGCCTCGGCCTGACGGGCCATCGCGCGGCGCATCTCCTCGGGCAGGTCGATGAACTTGATCGCGACCTGCACCACCTTGATGCCCCAGGGCTCGGTGTGCTGGTCGATGATCGTCTGCAGGTGGGCGTTGATCTTCTCCCGCTCCGCGAGCAGCTGGTCCAGCTCGGCCTCACCGCACACGCTGCGCAGCGTGGTCTGCGCGTTCTGCGAGGTGGCGAAGAGATAGTTCTCCACCTCGACGACGGCGCGGTTCGGGTCGACCACGCGGAAGTAGAGGACCGCGTTCACCTTGAGCGAGACGTTGTCCTTGGTGATGACGTCCTGGGAAGGGATGTCCATGGTGATCGTCCGGAGATCGATGCGCACCGCCTTCTCGACCCCGGGGATGACATAGATGACCCCGGGGCCGCGCGCCCCGACCAGGCGTCCCAGCCGGAAGACGACCGCCCGCTCGTACTCGCGCAGCACCTTGAGCCCGCTCACCAGGAAGATGATCACGACCAGCAGCGCGGCCCACGCACCAGGCATGGCTACCTCCTTTCGACGGCTCGGGACCGGGCGCGGCGCACCCGGAGCCGGAGCCCCTCGACGGCCGTCACCTCGATCGGCTCGCCGGCGTCGACGACCTCGTCGCCGTCCGCCGTCCAGTACTCGCCCCGTACGAGCACGGTGCCCGCGGGCGCCAGGCGACTGCGCGCGACGCCGACCGCACCGACCATCCCCTCGGCGCCGACCACGGAAGGGCGCCGTTGCGAGCGGACGACGAGCACCGCGATCGTCAGCATGAGGACGGCGAGCGTTCCGCCGACGCCGAAGACGAGGCTGCGCGCCACGGCGACGCCCGTGTCGGCCGTGTCGAAGAGGAAGAGCGAGCCGAGCAGAAACGCCGCGATGCCGCCCGCGCCGATGAGCCCGAAGGTGGGGAGGAACGCTTCGGCAACGAGGAGCGCCACCCCGAGCAGGAGGAGCGCCAGCCCCGACGTGTTGACCGGCAGGACGTGGAGGGCCGTGAGCCCGAGCACGAGACAGATGCCGCCCACCACCCCGGGGAACACGACGCCCGGGTGGGTCAGCTCGACGTAGAGGCCGAGGACCCCGGCCATCATCAGGAGGTAGGCGATGTTCGGATCGGCGAGGACGTTCAGCAGCCGCTGCGCCAGCCGCATCCCGTAGGTTCGCACCCGCACGTGGCCCTCGCTCCAGACCGTCGAGAGCTTGAGCTTCCGCTTCTCCCCGCCGACGTCCACCTCGCGCCCGTCGGTCTGCGCCACGACGTCCTCGAGGTCCTTCGCCACAAAGTCGACGACATGGATCTTCGCCGCCTCCTCCGCGGTGATCGACACGCTCTCGCGGACGGCCTTCACCGCCCACTCGACGTTGCGCCCCCGCCGGTGCGCAATCGCCTCGCTGAACGACGCGGTGAAATTCTCGATCTTCTCTCCGAGGACTCCCTTGATCTCCTCCCCCTGCCCGCCCACGGGGTGCGCGGCACCGATGTTCGTGCCGGGCGCCATGGCCGCAACGTGAGCCGCGAGCGTGATGAAGACGCCGGCCGAGCCCGCGCCCGCGCCGCTCGGGGCGACGTAGACGATCACCGGGACGGGCGCAGCGAGAATGTCCTTGACGATGGCCTTCATCGAGGGAAGCAGGCCGCCCGGTGTGTCGAGCTGGATCACGAGCGCCGAGGCGTGGTCGGCCTCGGCCCGCGCGATCGCCTCGTGCACGAAGTCGGCGACCGCGGGATTGATCGTCCCGTCGATGACGATGCGGGACAGCGCCTCTTCGGCAACCGGCTCCGCCGCGAACACGACGGCGGCGAGCAGCGGGAGGGCGAGCGCGACGCCGCGCGTCACGCGGACGCGCCCCCGATGCCGAGCGCGCCCATGACCTTGCGGATGTCTTCCCACACGAGCCGCTTGTCGCCCGGGTTGCGGAGGAGATAGGCGGGATGGAAGGTCGGCATCAGCCGGATGCCGTGATAGTCGAACCAGCGGCCGCGGAGCTGCGTGATCGGCGTCTTCGTCCGCAGCAGCGTCTGCGCCGCGAACTTGCCGAGCGCGACGATGACCTCGGGCGCGATCAGCTCGAGCTGGCGGACGAGAAAGGGCTCGCACGTCGCCACCTCGTCCGGCTCCGGGTTGCGGTTCTCCGGCGGCCGGCACTTGATGACGTTGGCAATGTACACGTCCTCTCGCCGGAGCCGCATCCCCTTGGTGATGATCTCGGTCAGCAGCTGCCCGGCGCGCCCGACGAACGGCTCGCCCTGGACGTCCTCGTCGCGACCCGGCGCCTCCCCGACGAACACCAGCCGCGCCCGGGGGTTGCCGACCCCGAACACGACGTGCGTGCGATGCGGCGCGAGCTTGCAGCGGTGGCAGTCGCCGATCGCCTCGCGCAGCTCGGCGAGGGTGCGCGCCTGTGCCACGCCGGCCTCGGTGAAGAGATCGCGCGGCGAGGCGTCGACCCGCACGGGACGCGGGTTCGGGGCGGTGGCCGGGTTGCTCCGCGGAAAGCCGAGCACTCCGAGCTCGCGCTGGTACTCGACGTACGTGGCGAGCGCGCGGGCTATTTGCGCCAGCCGGCCTTGAGAGGCAGGGGTCCCCATTGTACGATCAGCGGGCGATGTGGCTTGCCGGCGCCGTGGCACTGCTCCTCCTCGCCTGGCCCAGCGAGGCCCACGCGTGGGGTCCCGTCACCCACCTCGTCCACGGCTCGCAAATTCTCGCCAGTCTTAGCACCCTGGCTCCGGCCCTTCAAGAAATCCTGCGCGCGCACCGGCTGCCGTACCTCTACGGCTGCATCGCCGCCGACATCGTGCAGGCCAAGAAGTACACGCGGAGCCTCTACACGCACTGCCACTGCTGGCCGGTCGGCTGGCAGCTCGTCGAGTCGGCACGCGGCGAGCGCGAGCAGGCGTTCGCGTACGGCTACCTGTCGCACCTGGCGGGCGACGTCTACTCGCACAACGAGTACGTGCCCGTGCAGCTCATCGTCAGCTATCGGGCGAGGACGCTCAAGCACATCTACTGGGAGGCCCGCTTCGATGCCGCCCAGGAGCGGGACCGCTGCCGGCTGATCCGCACGGTGCTCGGCCACCGTTATCCGGACTGTGACCGGCTCGTCGAGCGGGTCGTCGAGCGCACGCTCTTCTCGTTCCGCACCAACAAGCGCATCTTCAACTCCGTGATGGCGCTGCAGCAGTACGGCCAGTGGCAGCGAATGATCCGGCGTCTCTCGGAGCGCTCGCGTTATCCGCTCCCGACGAGCGAAGTCGAACGATTCAATACCGTCTGCGTCGACGCCATCCAGGATCTCCTGGTGCGCGGACAGGCGAGCGCGTGTCAGCTGTCCGACCCGACCGGGCGCGAAACCCTGTCGCGCGCCGAGTCCCTGCGGCGCAAGCTGCGGGCCCTCCGGCGTCGAGGGCGGATGACCGACGCGATCGACGCCGAGGTGCGGGCGCTGGTCGCTTGACCTCGGGGACCGGCTACTGGAGCTGCGTCGTCCCCTGGAGCGCCGCCGCTCCCGGCCCCGGCAGGTCGGCCGCCGAGTCGACCAGCGCGTTGAAGGTGGGCGGGATGCAGAAGATGCTGACCAGGGTCTGCGGCTGGGCGGCGCCGCCGGTGGTTTGTGCGCCCGCCGGCGAGCCGGTCTCGATGATGGTCCGCGCCACGTCGGCCGAAGTGAAGGCGCCCGACGTGCGCTGGCCGCAGCTCGTGAAGCCCGTGAACGCCGCGCAGTCCGCGTTCGTGTTACATGCCACGGCCGGGTTCCGGAACGCATTCGTGACCTTGTTCTTGCAGAAGCCGCAGAAGACGTTCGCCTGATCGGGCAGGTCGACCGCCGTCTTCGTGATCGTGCCCGTGTCGAGCTTGAAGCCGATCGGCAGCGAGCCGATGCCGAGCGAGGTCGACGGCGGGCAGTCGTGGCTCGACGGGAAGTCGCCGTCGACGGGGGACGCTCCCGGCGTGCAGGTGAGGCCGTCGTTCGGGCCGCCGTTGCACGTGTTCGTGGTCGGCTCGCAGATCGGGCACGGCTGGATGAACGTCCGGCACTTGGCGCCGGCGCCCGGGCAGTCGGCGGTGGTGATGCACCCCTTGCCGTCGTTCGTCCCGCCCGCGCACGCGCCGGTCTCGCAGGTGGCCGCGACGCTGCAGTCCGAGTCCGAGCAGCAGGGCGCGCCGTTGTCCGTGCACCGGCCGGTGTCGTTGACGCACGTGCCGCCGCCCGCACACGCCGTCGTGGTTCCACAGGCGCCACCGCCCGTGCAGTTGGCGCCCGGCGTCGTGCCGCCCGAGCACCGCATCGCCATGAGGTCGCCCGCGAGGAACAGGGCGGAGTTGAGCGGCAGGTCGTAATTGGTCGTCGTCCCGGCGGCGCAGTCGCCCGTCCCCGCAGCATTGGCGGCGACCGTGTTGATGACGCAGGTGCTGGTGGCCGCTCCGCCGTGCGAGCCGTTCGGCACCGGCAGCGGCGGGCCGAACAGGCACCCGGCATTCGAGCACAGCAGGAACTTGCACGCGCCGCCCGGGCAGTCGGCGTTCGTCGTGCAGGCGTTGTGGTGGTTGGTGCCGCCCGAGCACCGGTTGCCGCCCGCCTCGGCCGGCGTCGTGCCGGTGAGCGCGAGCGCCGTCCCGTTGCACGCGACGTTGGCGATCGAGGTGCCCAGGTCCGGGATGGTCGAGGGGAGCGGCACCCCCACGCCCGCGCCGCCGAAGTAGAGCCCGCCGCACGCGAGCGGGAAGAAGTTCGGGTTGCCGTCCGCGTCCAGGTGCCCGCAGCTCCCCGTGCCGACCCCGGTCGTGCTCGACTGCTTCGTCGGCGTCCCGCCGGCGCAGCTGCACCCGGACCCGGGCAGCGTGGTCGTCGTGGCACCGGGTACCGTGGTGGTGGTCGTGGTGCCGGCGGCGACCGTGGTGGTCGTACTCCCGAGCGGGATCGGGAGCGTCGGGATCGGGATCGTTGGGATCGGAACCTGGGCGAGCTGCACAAGCGTGTTGGCCACCGCCGGCGCACGGCCGAAGCTGTCGCCGCGGGCCGCGAAGCTCAGGGGCGCCGCGAGAAGGAGAACGAAGGCGGGGAGAACACGAATGGCGGACCTCATCGTGACGCCTCCTTGCCGTTCCGGCGACGTGCGGTGCCGACGCACGATCTTGCCGCCCCAAGGGCAGCTCGCAATACCCTCGTGTTGTGGCGTCGCCCTCGGCTGAAGGGGGGAGAGCGGATGAGCACCTCGCGCGCTCCACCGGCGCGCGATTTCGCCCACCAGCGAGGCGGGGGGAGCGCGACGCCGACGGCCACCCGGCCCGGCAAGGCGCTCGCCCGGCTCAGCCGCCTCTCGGGCTCCCGCCGCTCCGCCGCGCTGCGATCCTCCGAAGCCGTCGGTGAGCGACGACCCAATCGAGGATGCGCTCGGCGACCTCTTCCTTCGAGAGCACGGGGAGCGCCTCCTCGTGGCCGGAGGCGTCGATCAGGTGGACGACGTTCGTATCACCGCCGACCGCCGCGCCCGGCGCGGTGACGTCGTTGCCGACGATCAGATCGAGGCGCTTGGCGGCGAGCTTGCGACGCGCCTCGGCGACCACGTCGCGCGTCTCGGCAGCGAATCCGACCAGCAGCCGCCGGCCCTTGCGCGCGGCGAGCCGACGAAGGATGTCCGGGTTCGGTTCGAGCTCCAGGCGGAACGGCCGGCCGTCCTTCTTGAGCTTCTGGTCGAGCGTGCGGCTCGGCCGGTAGTCGGCCACGGCAGCAGCCATGACCACCGTGGTCGCATGCGGGAAGGCGGCCTCGACCGAGCGCGCCATCTCATCGGCCGTCGTCACCGGCACCGTTCGGACGCCGGGAGGGAGCGGCACCGCGGTCGGGCCCGCCACCAGCGTCACCTCGGCTCCCCGCCGCCGCGCCACGCGGGCGATCGCGCAGCCCATCTTGCCGCTCGAGCGGTTCGAGAGGTAACGGATCGGATCGATGGGCTCTTGCGTGGGCCCGGCCGAGACTAGCACACGCTCCCCCGCGAGGTCCTGCGGTGCCAGCACGCGCAGGATCTCCTCCGCGATGTCGTCCGGCTCGGCGAGCCGACCCGTACCCTCGTAGCCGCATGCCAGCCATCCGCTCGTCGGCGCCACGACATGCGCGCCGCGGGCGGCGAGGCGTGCGAGGTTCTCCTGGACGGTGGGGTGCTCCCACATGTGGACGTTCATGGCCGGAGCCAGCACGAGCGGCGCCCGGGTGGCGAGCAGCACCGTGGTCAGCAGATCGTCGGCGATACCGGCAGCGAGCTTCGCGATCACGTTGGCCGTCGCCGGCGCGATGGCGACGGCATCGGCCTCGTCGGCGAGCCGGATGTGTCCGATCTCCGACTCCTGGGTCAGGTCGAACGTATCGGTCGCCACCGGCTGCCCGGCGAGGGTCTGGAAGGTGAGCGGGGTGACGAAGCGTTGCGCCGCCGCCGTCATGACCACGCGGACGCGGGCGCCGGCCGTCACGAGCAGCCGCACCACCTCGCACGCCTTGTAGCAGGCGATACCGCCGCTCACGCCGACGACCACGGTCTTGCCGTGCAGCCGCATCGCCTCAGCCCGCCTCGGCCGGCGGCGCCTCACGCTCGGCGAGCCGCACGAGCTGCGCGACCGACACGTCCTCGCGCGCCAGGAACACCCCGGCCGTACCGATGTTGACGATCATCTGGATGACCCAGGTGAAGAGCGAGTAGCCGACCGCCGCGTCCTTCGGAACCGCGAAGAAGCTGAGCGCCAGCACGCAGCCCGCCTGCCACGTGCCGACGAAGCCGGGGGCCTGCGGCAGGAAGACGAACGCCGCGACCACCACGACGGCGGCGAGTGACGCGGCCACGAGCGGGACCTGGATGTCCAGCGCCAGGAACCCGAACATGAAGGTGAGCGCGATCACACCCCAGAGGTAGATGGAATAGGCGATCACCACCGCCACGGTCGCACCGTCGGCCAGGCCCGCGAGGCCGTTCAGGAAGGCGGTGCACACCGGAGCGAGCCCGCGTGCGGCCCGCGCCGGCAGCCAGCCGAGGAGCCAGCCGATCAGCCGGTCGGCGAGCGCGCGATTGCGTTGCATGGCGAGCAACACCGCGAACCCGATCGCCGCGACCACCGCGAGCGCCCACGCTCCTTGCCGCATGGCGTGGGGGATCGGGTAGGCGAGCGCGACGCCGAGGAAGCAGCCGATCACGAGCAGCATGTCGAACAGCCGCTCGATGACGACGCTCGACAGGGCCGCGCTCATGCCGACCCCCGCGCGGCGACCGAGCAGCGCCGGGCGGAGCAACTCGCCCAGCCGGAAGGGCAGCACGGAGCTCGCCCCGAAGCCGATGGCCGTCGCCGCGAGGGCCGGATACAGCTCGACGTCGCCCACGGGGCGCAGCAGCACGCGCCAGCGCTGCGCGCGGATGTAGAGCGTCGCCACGCTGACCGCGACGAGGGCCGCCACCCAGCCGGGCCGGGCCCCGGCCAGCACCGCGCCGACCCGCTGCCAGTCCGTCCCGCGGGTCGCGAAGTACAGGCAGAGAAGCGAGACGGCAATGCCGACGAACGAGCGGAGCGCGGTGCGCAGGCGTCCCTCCAGCGGCCCGGGCTGGGCCGCGCGGCATTATTCCCCGGCTCGCCGCGGGACGAAAGCCTCGCGCGTCCGCGGGCGGACGAGCGCCCACAGCCCGCTCGCCGCCGTCGCGGCGCCGGCCCCGATCAGGAGCCAGGCCACGACGTCCCAGCCGGAATCCATCCTGACGCCGAGCCCGAGGACCAGGAGCAGGAAGCCGAGCGGCCGCGACTTCCCGCCCGGAGCGGAGCTCATGCAGCCCCGCCTCCGAGGGCCTGGAAGGCGAGGCGCGCCCGCGCGAGCGCCGTCCAGGCGGACAGGGCGGCCAGCAGCACCACCGCCGCGGCGAGCACGACGTGCGTCGGGTGACCGAGGACGGGGCACGCGAGATGCGCCACCAGACCGGAGAGCCAGGCGCCGAAGCCCAGCACGACGTAGCGCTCGGGCCGCTGGGCCCGGCCGGCGCTGAGCGCCACGCCCAGGGCCTCGGCCCGCGCCCGCGTGTAGCTCACCATGAGGCTCGTGAACGCCGCCACCGCCACGGCCAGCAGCACCCAGCTGTCGCGGAAGAACGCCCCGAGGCCGAGGAAGGTCGCGAACTCGGCGTAACGGTCGACGACGGAGTCGATGAGCGCCCCGCGAGGGCCGGCGGCGCCGTTCCGCCGCGCGACGCCGCCGTCGAGGATGTCGAGCGTGCCGGCGAGAATCGTGAGCCACCCCGCGACGAAGATCCAGCCGACCCAGAACGCCGCGCCGGCGAGCACGCTCACCCCGAGCTGCGCATAGGTGAGCAGATCGGGACGGACGCCCCAGGCGGCGAGCTGGTCTTCGAACGGCGCGAGGACGCCCTTGTACCAGGCGCGCACGCGCGGACCGAGCAGCGGCGGCGCCTCGTCCGCCGGCCGGGAGGCGCCCGCCGTCTGCGCGTAGCCCCTGAGCGCCAGAAACACCGCGACGCCGACGACAGCCGCGGCAGCGGCGGCGGTTCCCGGCCGGCAGGCCGGCGGCACGCCTAGCGCTCGATCTCCCCGCGGAGGAAGTGCTCGACCTGTTCCCTCGCGAGAGCGTCGGCGAGCTGCCGCGGCGGGTGTTTCATCAGGTACGCCGCCACGCTGGTGAGCGGCCCCCCGATGTCCCGGTCGCGCGCCAGGCGGCAGCAGCGGATCGCGTCGATCACGCAGCCGGCGGAGTTGGGACTGTCCTCGACCGACAGGCGGACCTCGAGCTCGATGGGCGCGTTGGCGAACCCGCGGCCCTCCATGCGGAGAAAGCAGACCTTGTTGTCGCGCTGCCATGGCACGTAGTCGCTGGGCCCGATGTGGATCGCGCCCCGCGGCAGCGGCTCGGGGAGCATGCTCTGCACGGCCTCGGTCTTGGAGCGCCGCTTCGCGCCCGTGCGCGCGCGGTTCAGCATGTTCAGGAAGTCGGTGTTGCCGCCCGTGTTCAGCTGATAGGTGCGGTCGAGGACGACGCCGCGATCGACGAAGAGCCGCGCCAGCATGCGGTGCAGGATGGTGGCGCCGAGCTGCGACTTGACGTCGTCCCCGACCAGCGGGATGCGACGCCGCTCGAACTCGGCCGCCCATTGCGGATCGGAGGCGATGAACACCGGGATGCAGTTGACGAACGACACGCCCGCCTCGAGGCAGGCGCGCGCGTAGTGCTCGGTCGCGGCCTGGCTGCCGACCGGGAGGTAGTTCACGACGATTTCCGCACCGCTCTGCTGGAGAACCTCGACCACGTCCATCGGCCGCCGCTCGGCGACGACGAAGGTCTCCTCCGGCGGGTACTCGCGCATGTGGTCCGAGATGCCGTCGAGCACCGGGCCCATCTGCACGACGACCGACGAGCGGGGCAGCCTCGGATAGAGCGGCCGCGCGTTGTTGGGCGGCGCCATCGCCGCCACGTCGAGCGGCTGCCCGACCTTGCGCGCGTCGACGTCGAAGGCGCACACGACCTCGATGTCGCTCGCGCGGTACCCGCCGACCTCGTCGTGCATGAGGCCGACGGGGTGCCCGTCGGTGGCCGGGTCGGGGGCGCGGTAGAACTCGATGCCCTGCAGCAGGCTGCTGGCGCAGTTGCCCACGCCGACGATGCCGACAGCGATCTTTCTCATGCGTGTGGCTCGTGCGGGTGGTCGGGAGCGTCCCCGCTCGGAGCGCGCCCCATATACTCAACGGCAGCAGGGCTGTAAATGCCGCCGCCGCACAGCCGGCAAACTTACTTCTTTCGGAACCGCGACGGGGAGTCGGGGGGGAATTCCTGATCGGGGTGAATGCGGCGCGCCTTGGTGAGCAGCTGCTCCTCGGTCTCGGGGTCGTCCGGGTTCGGCACGCAGCAGTCGACGGGGCAGACGGCGGCGCATTGCTCCTGATCGAAGAAGCCGACGCACTCGGTGCACTTCTCGGGCACGATGTAGTAGACGTCCGCCGCCAGGGCCGGATGCGAGCCGCCGTCGCCGTTCCACGGCACGCCGCCCTCGTAGATGGCGGTGTTCGGGCATTCGGGCTCGCAGGCTCCGCAGTTGATGCACTCGGCGGTGATCATCGTCGACATGGATCGGCTCCCTCGTTCAGGCCGGAACTATACTGGCGGGCGGCCGCGTATGACAACCAAAGAAGAGGGTCAGGGCCGCGCGCCGGGAGGCGGCGCCGCAAGACGCCCGGCCTCGGCGGCCACGCGCTCGGCCAGGCCCCGGAAGAGCTCGCTGACCGGGTGGGCCGGGGCGGCGACCACGATGGGCTGGCCGCGGTCACCGCCCTCGCGGACGGCCGGCACGAGCGGGATGCGGGCCAGCAGCGGAACCCGGAAGCGCTCGGCCAGGCCGGCGGCACCGCCCCGGCCGAAGAGCGGGTCCTCGGTGCCGCACTGCGGGCACACGTATCCGCTCATGTTCTCGACCACGCCGAGCACGGGCGTGCTCACCTGGGCGAACATCGCCATCGTCCGCCCGACGTCCAGGAGGGCAACGTCCTGCGGCGTGGTGACGATCACCCCACCCGTGACCGGTACCTGCTGCACGAGCGTCAGCTGGGCGTCGCCCGTGCCGGGCGGCAGGTCGACGACGAGGAAGTCGGTGGGTCCCCAGTCGACGTCGCGCAGGAACTGCCGGACGATGCCCATGACGAGCGGGCCGCGCCAGATGACGGGCGACTGCTCGTCGAGGAAGAAGCCCATCGAGATGAGCCGGATGCCGTAGCGCTCGAGCGGCTGGATCCGCTTGGCCGCCGTCGCGTGCGGCCGCTCTGCGGTCCCGAACATGATGGGCAGGCTCGGCCCGTAGACGTCGGCGTCGATGAGCCCGACGCGGCCGAGCCGGGCGAGCGCCAGCGCGAGGTTCACCGCCACGGTGGACTTGCCGACGCCGCCCTTGGCGCTCGCCACGGCGATGATGTGCGCGACTCCGGGGAGCGCCGCGCGCTCGGCGAATGGGTCCTTGCCGCGCCCCTCGGCGGCACGCGCGATGTGGAGCTCGACCTTCCGGACTCCCGGCTCGCCGCCGAGCACGCGCTCGACGTCGGCCGCGAGCTGCCGGAGCACCTCGGGCCGGTCGGTGCCCGGGCGGAGATGCACCCGCACCGTGCCGTCCTCGAGCGCGAGGTCGGCCACCATCCCGAGCCGCACGATGTCGCGATTGAAGCCGGGAAAGCGCACCGCGCGCAGCGCGTCCCGCAGCCGCTCGGCAGTGAGCGCCATGGCCGGGACATAGCGGCGGGCCTCGGAAAAGGCAACGTTGCGCGCCCGCGCGGTTCACCACGCGCTGCGCCCGTAGCCTGGCGTCCTTGACTTTGCCCTTCGCTTCGCAGTGGAATCGGCCCCCTGCACCGTGGAGTCCCTCGCGCCCACCGCCGCGGCCGCCGCCTACCCACCCCCGATCGCCGAGGATCTCGCGCGCGTCGAGGAGCGGCTTGGCCAGGAGCTCGTGTCGCGCGAGAGCCGGCTCGCCGCGATCGCGACGCACCTCCTCGGCGCGGGCGGCAAGCGCATCCGCCCGACCGTCGTCCTGCTCGCGTTCCACGCGACCGGGAACGGCGCGGCGCGACGCGACGACGTCATCGAGGCGGCGGTGGCGCTCGAGCTCATCCACTCGGCGACGCTCCTGCACGACGACATCATCGACGCGGGCGACGTCCGGCGCGGGCGACCGTCGGCGCTCCGGACCTTCGGCGTCGCCGACACGCTGGTCGCGGGCGATTTCCTCTTCAGCCGCGCGTTCGCGCTGTGCGCGCGCTTCGAGCCCGCCGTCATCCGTTGGGCCGCCGATGCGTGCGTGAGCCTGACCGAGGGCGAGATCATGCAAGGCCGCTTCCGGCACAATCCGGCGGTGACGGTCGCCGACTACCTGGAGATCATCCGGCGCAAGACCGCGTCGCTGTTTGCCGCCGGTGCACGCACCGCGGCGCACCTCGCGGGCGCCGGTCCGGATCTCGTCGAAGCCATGGCGGCGGGGGGCGAGCACATCGGCCTTGCGTTCCAGGTGAGCGACGACCTGCTCGACGTCGTCGGACATCCGGCGCTCACCGGCAAGCCGCGCGGCATCGACCTGCGCGACGGCAACCCCTCGCTGCCGATCGTGCTCGCGCTCCGCAGCGATCCGGAGTTCGCGCGGCTCTTCGCCAGAGACGGCCTCGCCGGCGGCGACGTCGAGGCCGGTCTCGGCCGCATCCGGGAGAGCGGGGTCCTGACCGACGTCGCCGCTCGTGCACGGGCGCACGTCGGGGCGGCACTCGCCGCGCTCGGCCGTCTCCCGGCCTCCCCCTACCGCCGCGCCCTCGAGGGCCTCTCGCAGAGTCTCGGCGACCGCGCCGCCTGATGTGGAACGGACAGGACGCGTCCACCGGACACCCCGGCCAGCGGCGGGCCGCGCGACGCGCCACCCGCGTTGACTTGGCGCGCCGCGCGGCCGAATATCCCCCCGTGCCGCGGGACGGATTCGGGCGCGAGATCGACTACCTGCGCATCTCCCTCACGGACCACTGCAACCTCCGCTGCGTCTACTGCATGCCGCTCGCGGGGAATCACTACGCGCCGTCGCCCGACCTCCTCACGGCGGCGGAGATCGAGGCGGTCGCCCGCGCCGCGGTGCGCGTCGGCTTCCGCAAGCTCAGGCTGACGGGCGGCGAGCCGACGCTGCGCGCCGACCTGATCGAGATCGTCGAGCGGCTCGCCGGCGTGCCGGGCCTGCGCGACCTCGCCATGACCACGAACGGGGTGCGGCTGGGGGGGCTGGCGTCGCGGCTCGCCGCCGCGGGCCTCAGGCGGATCAACGTTCACCTCGACAGCCTCGACGCCGACCGCCTCGCGCGCGTGATGCGCTGGGGCACGCTCGCCGAGATCTGGGCCGGGATCGAGGCCGCGGAGGCGGCCGGCCTGCGTCCCATCAAGCTGAATGCGGTCGTCGTCCGCCGCTTCAACGAAGACGACGTGGTCCCGCTCGCCGCCCTGACCCTGGCGCGCGACTGGCACGTGCGCTTCATCGAGACGATGCCGCTCGGGCGCGGCGAGGTCGCCGCGGTGGCGCGCGCCGGCCTCGTACCGAGCGCGGAGACACGCGCGCGGATCGAG
The DNA here is from genome assembly GCA_005888095.1 of Deltaproteobacteria bacterium. Taxonomy (GTDB): domain Bacteria; phylum Desulfobacterota; class Binatia; order DP-6; family DP-6; genus DP-3. Next base: position 37,956 of record VBKF01000104.1, read on the forward strand.
GCGGTGCTCGGACCGCTGCGGCCGCTCCCGGCCCACGACGCCGCGGACGAGTCCCGCAACTACCGTCTGCCGGACGCGCGCGGCGTGATCGGCTTCATCAGCCCCGTCTCCGAGCCGTACTGCGGCACCTGCAACCGGATGCGGCTCACCGCCGAGGGCCGCTTCCACCTCTGCCTGCTGCGCGACGACGAGCTCGACGTCCGCGGGGCGCTTCGTGCCGGCGCCGGCCTCGACGCGATCGCCCTCCTCCTGCTGCGCGCCGTGGGCTCCAAGCCGACCGGACACCGGCTCGACCTCGGGCGCTCGACCGAGGCGCGCGAGATGTACCAGATCGGCGGCTAGCGCGGAATGGAGATTCCCGGCCTCGAAGAGGCGTCGCGTCTGCTCGGCGGCGCGGTGCTGGGTCCCCGGGAGCTCACCGCGGCGCTCGGCTTCGATCCCCTCGCCGTCCTGCCCGAAGACGAGCGGCCGGCGGTTGCGCGCATCCCGTTCGGGGCCGCCGACCTCGAGCGGGCGCGGGCCGAGGGCGAGGTGCTCGTCCTCAGGCTCGCCCGGGACCCCGAGGGCCCGCTCACCATGCTCCGGCTTGCCGCCCGCCTCGACGGCGGCCTCGATCCGAAGGTCCACAAGGGCGTCGGCTACCTCCTGCGCGACGAGTGGACGATCGACGAGCAGCCCTTCGCGGCCGCGGAGACCTGCCGCACGGGCTGGTGGCTCGTCCGCCGCGAGCCGCTCGCGGGGACGCTCAACCGCACCTATCGCGAGCAGGACGCCGTGCTGGCGGCGCTCGGGCCCAGCCTGCCCGAGCGGCCGCGGCGGCGCAGCGCCGCGGAGATCGCCTTCGATACGCTCTGCTGGCAGCGCGCGCACGGCGAGTACCTGCTGTCGCGGGCCTGGGACTGGTCGCGGAGCGAGACGATCGACCGGGGCTACGCTTCGCTCGGCGAGTTCGGCCCGGAGGGCCTGCGGGTGATCGCTTACTCGGCCGCGGTCCGCTTCGGGACGCTCGGCGTCTGCCCCCAGCGCTGACGCATTGCCACCCGCGCCCCGGGCCTGGTAGGAGACGCCTCCGGTGTATTTCGTCACCACCAAGCGCGCGGGCTATGCGCTCTTCTGTACGACGCCGAGCGAGCGCGCCGCGATCGGCGTCACCGAGGATCAGCAGCGCGTCCACCTGCTCGCGCGCACCGCCACCGGCTGGGACGTGCGTCACGACTGGCCGGTCGGGGAGCACTCGCACACCGAGCTCCTGACGCGGCTCGGCCCGCTCGAGGAGCCCGAGACGATCGAGGAGCTGATCCGGCTCGCGCTCGGCGAGTGACGATGCCGGGCGCGCTCGACGGCCTCCGCGTCCTCGAGGTCGGGGAGCTGGTGAGCGCCCCGTATGCGACCAAGCTGCTCGCCGACCTCGGTGCCGACGTGGTGAAGATCGAGCCGCCCGGCATCGGCGACCGCGCGCGCCGGCGGGGACCGTTTCCCGGCGGCACGCCGCACCCGGAGAAGAGCGGTCTCTTCCTGTACCTGAACACGAACAAGCGGGGCATCACGCTCGACCTCTCCACCGCGGCCGGGCGGGCGGCGCTCGAACGCCTGGTCGCCCGCGCCGACCTCCTCGTGCACAACGTCCACCCGCGCGACATGGCGGCATGGGGCCTCGACTACCCGCGCTTCGCCCGGCTGAACCCGCGGCTCGTGATGACCTCGATCGCGCCCTTCGGTCTCTCGGGCCCGCACGCCGGCTACCGCGGCCCCGACGTGGTCACGTGGAGCGCGGGCGGCGTCGCGGCGCTCAACGGCGCCCCCGGTGAGCCGGATCTGCCGCCCCTCAAGACCTTCGGCGACCAGTCGGGCTTCCAGGCGGCGCTCACCGCCGCCGTCGGCTCGCTCGGCGCGCTCCTCGCCCGCCTCGCCACGGGCCGGGGCGAGCACGTCGAGGTCTCGGCCCAGGAATGCGTCGCCGCCATCCTCGAGCTGACCTTCGAATTCTGGCCCTACACGGGCCTCGTCGCCTCGCGGCTCGGCCAGAAGCCGATCCAGCCGCTCTGCTTCATGGAGTGCCGCGACGGCTGGATCTTCCTCTGCGCGGTCGAGGAGCACCAGTGGGAGCGTTTCGTCGACCTCATGGGCAGGCCCGAATGGGCGGCTCTCGAGCTGTTCGGGAGCCGTCTGGCGCGCGGGGCGAACTTCGACGCCCTCCAGGTCTTCCTCCAGGAGTGGTGCCGCGAGCAGTCGGTCGAGGAGCTCTACGAGGCCGCGCAGCGCCGTCGCATCCCGTTCGCGCCCGTCTCGACCATGGGCGACCTGCTCGCCTCGCCGCATCTCCGCGCGCGCGGCTTCTTCGTCACCGTCGACCAGTCTGCGGCGGGGGCGGTCACCATGCCCGGGGCGCCCTACAAGCTCTCGGCCACGCCGTGGCAGATCCGCCGCCCTGCCCCCTGCCTCGGCCAGCACACGGCCGAGGTGCTGGCCGAGGTCGGCCTCGACGCGGCGGCGGCCGGCGGCGCCGGGTGATGGTCCGGCGCGCGCCGCTGGCGGGCCTGCGGGTCGCCGACTTCACGTGGGTGTGGGCAGGCCCGTTCTGCACGCTCCAGCTCGCGCACCTCGGCGCCGAGGTGATCCGCATCGAGACGGCGACCCGGCTCTGCGTCACGCGCCTGCTCCCGCCCTACCCGCGCGACATGGAGCCCGGCCCGAACCGGAGCGGCTACTTCAACCAGTACAATCAGGGCAAGAAGAGCATCACGCTCGATCTCAAGCGCCCCGAGGCGGTGGCCGTGGCCAGGCGGCTGTGCGCCGCGAGCGACGTCGTGGTCGAGAACTTCGCGGCCGGGGTCATGGAGCGCATGGGGCTCGGCTACGACGTGCTGCGCGCGCTCCGCCCCGACGTCGTCATGATCGCGCTGTCGGGCTACGGCGCGACGGGGCCCGACCGCGACAAGGTGTCGTACGGGCCGGCGCAGGTGCCGCTCTCCGGCCTCTCCTCGGTGACCGGCTACCGCGGCTGGCCGCCGATGCACGTCGGCATCTCGTACGGCGACCCGACGGGCGGCCTCCACGGCGCCGTCGCCATCCTCGCCGCCCTGCTCCATCGCGCCCGCACGGGCGAGGGGCAGTACATCGACCTCTCGCAGTGGGAGTCCTCGATGACCGTCCTGCCCGAGGCCATCGTCTCGTGGACGATGAACGGCGTGGCGCCCCCGCGCGACGGCAACCGGGACCCGCACATGGCGCCCCACGGCATCTTCCGCGCCGCGGGCGACGATCGCTGGATCGCCGTCGCGATCGAGGACGACGCGGCGTGGGCGCGGTTCGCGCGCTGCCTCGGCCGTCCGGAGCTCGCCGACGACGCGCGCTTCGCCACCCTGGTGGCACGCAAGCGCCACGAAGACGAGCTCGAGGCCCTGGTGACGGAGTGGACGGGGACGCGCACGCCCGAGGAGGCAACGGTCCGGCTCCAGGAGGCGGGGATCGCCGCCTTCACGGCCGCCACCAACCGCGACGTCGCCGAAGACCCGCACCTCGCCGCCCGCGAATTCTTCGTGGAGCTCCCGCATCCCGAGGTCGGGGTGCGCCGGCACATCGGCGTGCCCTGGCGGATGGCGGCGAGCGACTGCCGCGTCCGCCGGCCGGCCCCGTGCCTCGGCGCCGACACCGACCAGGTGCTGCGCGAGGCGTGCGGCTGCTCGGAGGCCGAGATCGCCGACCTGAGAGCGCGCCAGGTCCTCGCCTGACTCCTATCGGGGACGGCGCCGGAGCCGCGGCCGCGGGAGGAGGTCGCGCACGCCGGCGCGTGCCGTTCGGCTGAAGCACACGATCCCCGCCGCGAGCAGCAGGTAGAGGATCGAGTGCGTCCAGCGCGCCAGCGGCGAGGTCAGGAAGAGCTGCGGCACGAAGAGCGCGAACAGCACGAGCGCTTCCCCCCGGGTGAAGCGGAAGTTCGAGATGACCACCAGCGCGAAGATCGACTGGGCGGAGGTGAGGAGGATCTCCTCGCGCTGGCGCCGGTCGAGGACCATGGGGGTGAGGTCGCCGTGCGACAGGGCGAAGGCCGCCGGCAGCGCGCCGACCAGCAGCGTCCACTGGTTCACCGTCGAGGAGGTGAGCGTGCCGATGCTCGCCGCTGCCGCGCCGCGCAGCGCGAACAGCACCGCAACGATGAATTCGGGCGATTCCGAGACGAGCGGGGCGAGCCACTGCACGAGGAGGAACTCCTCGATGTGGAACTGGCGCCCGACCGCGAGCAGGCTCTCGGCGAACGGCTCGGCGGCGGTGAAGATCGCGCCGCCGGCGAGCGCCATGATGCCGAGCGTCGCCGCGCGCCGGCCGATCTTCCCGGTGCGCGCGATCAGCTCGGAGGGCCCCTCGAGGGTCGGCTCCTCGTGATGCGAGCGGCCGGCCGCGAGCATGTAGGCGAGGAACACGGCGAGGAGCACCACCGTGTCGAGGATGCTGAGCGTCCCCTTGAGCGGAATCAGGAACGAGTAGGCGGTCGCGAGCGCCAGGTAGTTGATCTCGACCGCCTGCTCCCGCGGCAGCGAGATGCCGCGCCGCCGGTGGCGGAGCCAGATGGTGAGGACGGAGGCCGCCCAGCCCACGCCGATGAGCAGGCGGTTGCCGCCCGTCATGTTGGCCGTCGCGTACGCCGTGTAGGCGGGATCCTGCCCCGCCCGCCAGGCGAAGTAGACGTCGACGGCGTACTCGGGGAGCACCGCGATCAGCGCGAGGACGGCGAGCGCCAGGGCGCGCGGCACGTCGAGCTGCGCCACCTCCGCGGTCCACGAGAGGAGGAAGCCGGCGCCGAAGATCGCGGCGCCCGAGGCGAAGGCGATCTGGACCGGCCCGTCAACGGCGCCCGTGAAGTGCGCCGCGAACCACGCCGCCGGCAATGCGAGCGCGCCGGCCAGCCAGAGCGCCGACCGCATCACGCGAGATCGCGCGCCACGGCCAGGAGGTCGACGCGCACGTCACGACGCTTCTGCCAGGCGTCCGCCAGGGGCACCCGCGTCACCTTGCCGCACACCTCCCCGGCCATCATGCCGCCGCCGTCGAGCAGCACGTCCACGGCTGCGGCGCCGAGCCGGCTGGCGAGGATCCGGTCGCGCGCCGTCGGCGTTCCACCGCGCTGGATGTGCCCGAGCACGCACACGCGCGGCTCGAGCCCCGTGAGCTCGCGGACCTCGTCGGCGATGCGAAACACCCGGCCCTGCTCCCCGCTCTCTGCCACCACGATGATGCTCGACCGCTTGCCGCGCTGCCAGCTCTGGCGCAGCTCGTGCCCGAGCGCAATGAGGTCGGTGGGGATCTCGGGGATGAGGACGTCCTCGGCGCCGCCCGCCACGCCCACGCCGAGCGCGATGTCGCCGCTCGTGCGGCCCATCACCTCCACCAGGAAGAGCCGCTCGTGGGAGGCGGCGGTGTCGCGGATGCGGTCGATCGCCTCGAGGGCGGTGTTGATCGCCGTGTCGAAGCCGATCGTGAAATCGGTCCCGTAGACGTCGTTGTCGATCGTCCCGGGCACGCCCGCCACCCACACCCCATGCTCGGCGGCGAGCAGCGTGGCGCCGCGAAACGTCCCGTCCCCGCCGATGACGATCAGCCCTTCGATTCCCGCACCCTGCAGGACGGCGGCCGCGCGGGCGCGCCCCTTGGGATCGAGGAACTCCTCGCAGCGCGAGGTGCCGAGCACGGTGCCTCCGCGCTGGATGATGTTGGCCACCTCCGCGCGGGTGAGCGCGCGCATCTCGCCGGCCAGGAGTCCGGCGTATCCCCGGCGGATGCCGATCACCTCGAGTCCCTTGCCGAGGGCGTGGCGGACGGCGGCGCGGATGGCGGCGTTCATGCCGGGCGCGTCGCCGCCGCTCGTCAGGATGCCGATTCGGCGCATCGGCCTATGATAGCAAGGTCGGGCGCGTTGCCCGACAGGCGGCGAGGGCCCCGGCGGGGAGGCGGGAAAGGGCGCCGCCTCCGCTCCGGTCCTCGCTCCGTCGTCGGCGCATCGTTCCTGCGGACGGCCTCGGTGCCGTGCTAGCTCGCTAGCGGCGGGCCGGGGGCACGCCGACGGTGCGGGCGAGGCGCTCGGCGGTCCGGGCAAGCGCCTGGTCGAGCAGCTCCTCGCGGGTCAGCCAGCGCCCTCCCCCCTCGACGAAGCGCGGCAGCTGGAGGAGGTTCTCGCTGAGCGCCTGCTGCACATACTCGAAGCGGTCGACGGCGAGCAGGGCGCCGTCGGGGGCGTGCACGAGCGCCGCCTCGTAGGTGACCGCCGCCGGCGACTCGACGGCCCAGGCCGTCCCCTGGCGCTCGTGGTAGCGCGACAGCGTGCCGAGGACCGCGAGGTTGGCGCCGACCTTGTCGGCGACGCGCGCCGCCAGCTGCGCGTCGTAGGCGCCGGTGTCGGCGAGCGACCACGCGCCGAGCACGCGATCCGGGTCGACGACGGCCATGCCGGCCTCAGCGAGATGGGCGCCGAGCATCCGCGCCGCCGCCGGGCCGGCGTCCGCCGGCACGGCCTCCGTGCCGGCGCCTGCTTCGCTGCCGGGCCCCGTGCGGAACGGCACGACCGCCACGCGGGCCGGCCCGGCAAGCGCGGCGACCGGCCGCGGCGGCCCGGGACGAGGGCAGGCGACCAGCGCGACGAGGGCGGTCGCCAGGAGTACCGGGCGGATCATATTCCCTTCTACACCGGCGAACGATCGGCTGGAAAAGGCATCTCGCGTGCAGTATGCGGGACGGATGGCGAAGACCCGCGTCCCTCGGCGGCCCCCGGCATGACGCGCGTGCTCGCGTTGGTCGTCGGCGTCGCGGGCGGAACGCTCGGCGGGCTCGTCGGCCTCGGCGGCGGCTTCATCATGGTCCCGCTCATGGTGTACTTCCTCGGGATGCCGCAGCACGAGGCGCAGGGCACGTCGCTCGCCATCCTGCTGCCGCCGGTCGGCGTCCTCTCCGTGCTCCAGTACTGGAGGGCGGGGCACGTGAACATCGCGGTGGCCCTCTGGGCCGCGGTCGGCTTCCTCGCGGGCGGCTGGGTGGGAGGCACCATCGCCCAACTGATCGCCGGCCGCGTCCTCCGCCGGCTCTTCGCCCTTCTCCTCTTGGCCTTCGCGCTCGATCTCTTCCGCCGCTGAGGGCGGTCCCGTGAGCTTTGTCGCCCGGCTGCGTCCCGAGCTGATCCACGTCGCGCCTCCGTGGCGGACGTTCGGGGAGACCGTGCACGGACTCGTGGAGAGCCTGGTCGCCGCCGGCACGCTCGACCGTGGGGCGAGCGAGCCTGCCGTGCGTGCCGTCATCGCGCGCGAGCAGGAGGCGTCGACGGCGCTCCTCGACATCGGGGTGGGCGTGCCGCATGCGCGCCTCGTGGGTCTCGGGCAGGCCGTGGTCGCGCTCGCGGTCTCGCGTGCCGGCCTCTACGAGCCGGTCCCCACGGTGGCGGTCGCAACCGTCGCGCTCGTGCTCTCACCGCCCAGCGCCACGGCCGACCACCTGCACATCCTGACCGAGATCGCCACGCTCCTGCGCTCGGCCGACCTGCGCGCGGCGCTGCTGGCAGCTCCGGATGCGCGTGCCGCGCTCGCAGCACTCGGCACGCACGCCCGCTCGCTCCCCAGCCGCTAGGAAAGCGACCCGAGACTCATGTCTCGGGTCGGAGTCAGACGCGAGCGTGAAAGGGTAGTACCACGCGCGACCGGCGTGCCGCGGCTGGCGAAGCCAGCGCGGCATGCGCGGTACGCGCGAGACCGCGATCTATCCGTACCCGCAGGGGCCAGCCTCTAGTCCGAGGGAGATTGTCGGAGAGCTGGTCGGAGCCGGGCGCGGCTTCGCCGCGCCCGAGCGACGGGGTCCGGGGGCATCGGAGCAGCGCAGCGCGCGGAGCGCGCGAGCAGCGCACGGGCCCCCGGATGTTAATTGACCAAATCAAACCTCCCAGGCGACGTACTCGTCGAGCGCTTCGCCGCCGATCTCGATGCGATACGGCCCGGCCAGGCGGTACTGCCCGCCGTTCGCCGGGGTGAGCCCCAGGCGGCGGCGGTCGGCCCGGATCGCGGCGCGGATGGACTCGTCGGCAGGTGCCGCGGCACCGCGCGGAACGCGCAGCAACACGAGCGCCTTGGGGGCCGCCGGGCTCGTCACGCCGGCCTCAGCTTTGATGGCCCCGACCGGTTTTGCAAGCTCTCGCGCCGCGCGGCGCTCATTGCCGCAACGCGTCTTCCGCGGTAGCATCCCCGCCGCGATGATCGGCAGGGCAGTGGGGGCCGGTTGGAACCTCGTCGGCGAATGGCTCGGTTCCGCCTGCGGCCTAGTGACGCGCATTCGAGAGCACACCGACCCACTCGTGCGTGTCCTCGGGCTGGGCCCCGGGCGATCCCATCCCCCGACCCCTCCCGTCTCGCAACCACCGTCGCCGAGGCCCGAGGAGCAAGCCAGGGAGGCGAAGTATTACCTCGGCACCGAGCGGCTCGCGGTGCCGGCGCCCTCGCCGCGGGCAACCGTCCCCGTCACCCTCGTCGACCGGGAACCCGGAGACCTCCCGCGCGCCTATGGGCGCGACCGCCTCGTGCTGCTCGTGCGCGATCCGTGGTGGCTGTTCGCCTACTGGGAGCTCACGCCGACCAGCCGTATCGAGACGCTGCGCAACCTCGGCGCCGAGGCCGAAGGCGCGGTCGAGGTTTTGCGTGTCTACGACGTGACCTTCATCGACTTCACCGGTGACAACGCCTGGACCTCGATCGACATCGAGCCGACGCCCGGAGCCGAGAGCTGGTACATCAACGTCTGGAAGCCCGCGGCGTCGTACTGCGCCGAGATAGGTGTTCGGACGCGGGCGGGAGGGTTCGTTCCGATCATGCGTTCGAACACGGTGACGACCTCCCGACCGCAGCCGTCACCCGATACCACGGTGCGCTGGGTCGTGCTGCGTCCGCGCGGGCTCACGGTCGAGGGTGGCGAGAGCTGGGACGGCGCCCGCGTCGAGCACCCCGGCCGCTCCGACGGCCATTCGCCCGCGCCGCCGGGCTCGAGCGACCTCCACGCGCCGCGGCCGCCGGCCCGCTGAGCCGGCCCGCGTCGCACCCGCATGGCGCGCGGAAGCCTCGCCCTCGTCCTGCACGCGCACCTGCCGTTCGTGCGCCACCCGGAGCACGAGGACTTCCTCGAGGAACGGTGGTTCTACGAGGCGGTGACCGAGACCTACGTCCCGCTGCTGGAGATGCTCGAGGGGCTCGACCGCGACCGCGTTCCCTGCCGCCTCACCATCTCGCTCAGCCCGACCCTCCTCGGCATGCTGGCCGATCGGCTGCTGCGCGCGCGTTACCTGCGCCATCTCGACCGGCTCGTCGAGCTGGCGGAGAAGGAAGAGCGGCGGACGCGCGGCGACGGCCAGTTCCACCGCATTGCCGAGCTGTACCTCGCCCGCTTCTACCGCGTGCGGGCGATCTTCCTCGACGAGTGGCAGCAGGATCTCGTCGCCGCCTTCCGGACCTACCAGGAGCACGGCCTGATCGACGTCATCACCTGCGCGGCGACGCACGGTTTTCTCCCGCTGCTGGCGGTGAATCCGGCCGCCGTACGCGCCCAGGTGGAGGTGGCGGCGGCCGAGTACCGCCGCTTCTTCGGCCGCTCGGCCGAGGGCTTCTGGCTGCCCGAATGCGCCTACGAACCCGGCCTCGATGCCGAGCTCGCGCGCGCCGGATTCCGCTACTTCTTCGTCGACACCCACGGCATCGCGCATGCCAGTCCCCGCCCGGTCTACGGCGTGTACGCGCCGATCGCGTGCGACTCCGGCGTGGCCGCCTTCGGTCGCGACCCCGACAGCTCCAAGCAGGTGTGGAGCGCCGAGGAAGGCTATCCGGGCGACTTCTGGTATCGCGATTTCTATCGCGACATCGGCTTCGACCTCGACTACGAGTACGTGCGCCCCTACCTGCCCCCTACCGGCCAGCGCATTCACACCGGCCTCAAGTATCACCGCATCACGGGCAAGACGGATCAGAAGGAGCCGTACGACCCCGAGCGGGCCCGGGTCCGTGCCCAGGCCCACGCCGAACACTTCGTCGACACCCGGATCGGGCAGGTGGACTGGCTGGCGCGCCACATGGAGCGTCCCCCCATCATCGTCTGCCCCTATGACGCCGAGCTGTTCGGCCACTGGTGGTTCGAAGGACCGCTGTGGCTCGGGCTGGTCCTGCGGCGGCTCGCCGGGACGCCTGACCTCGAGGCGGTGACGCCCGGCGACGACCTGACGCGCCACCCGACCCTCCAGCGCGCCACGCCGGCCGCGTCGACGTGGGGCTGGAAGGGCTACAACGAGGTCTGGCTCTCCGGCCAGAACGACTGGATCTACCGCCACCTGCACGCCAGCGCCGACCGGCTGCACGCGCTCTGCCGGCGCTACCCGAGCGCCGACGAGCGGACGCGGCGCGCGCTCAGCCAGGCGCTGCGGGAGCTGCTGCTCGGGCAGGCGAGCGACTGGGCCTTCATGATGTCGCGCGACACGACCGTCGAGTACGCCGTGCGCCGCACGAAGGACCACCTGCTGCGCTGCCAGCGTCTGTGCGCCGAGGTCGAGCAGGGCGCCATCGACGAGCTCCGGCTCGCCGCGCTCGAGGACACCGACAACCTCTTTCCGGCGCTCGACTACCGCGTCCTCCTCTAAAACACGGCTTGTCTCGCCGCGGGCCTTGCCCTAGAGTCGAGTCGCCCGGATGTCGACCGTCCTCGTCGCGCTCGTGCTGCTCCCGGTGGCCGTCGTGCTCGTCGTCGGTCTGGTCGCGCTGCTCGCGCGTCCGCTCGTGGCCCCGGCCGTCGCGGGGCTCGAGCGCGCGCGCTTCCGGCGCTGTCTCGCGCATGCCGCCCGTGGCGACGCCCATTTGAAGGCGCAACAGCTGCCCGCCGCGCTGAGCGCCTTCGAGGCTGCTTTCTGCCTGATCACCGTGCGTGCCGATCCGCGGCTGCCCGAGCTGATCGCCCGCCATCACACGGGCCTCCTCTCGCGCCTGCTCTCCGTGGCCGACGATCTCCCCCAGCATGGCGTGCGACTCCTCGCCCTCGCCAAGGTCGACCGGCTCCTCGAGCGCCGCCGCGAGATGCAGCGCGCGTACCTCCAGCTCCAGACGCGTCCGTTGCGGGACGCGCGGCGGCTGCAGCTGGAGCGCGAGCTGCATCGCAACTCACGTGCCGCCCGCGCTGCCGTGCGCGAGCTGGTCGCCGACCTCCAGCTGCTCTCGGGTCGCAAGGTCGCCTATCAGTGAGCCGCGCACGGGTCCGCCGCCGTGCCCCGTGATTTTTTTCTTGTAATTCCGTTGCGACTGGTCTAAGGGTCGGAGCGGTGTCGGCCCAGGCCGCGGCCGACCGAGAGCACCAAGAACGTCCCGGCTCGGCCGGGACATCCTCGGAATGAATGGCGCGCACGCAAGAGTGGGGTCCCCACCCGACGTGCGTCCGCCGCATCGGGGCGGGACGGCGATGGGTCACCGGAAGTTGAAAGCGGCGTCTTCCCGAGACGATGCACCGCTCCTCCACAGCTGTGGGCGTCGCCACGCATGAGCAGCACAGCGGTCATGACGGACCCGGCGACGATGTGGGCGCAGGCGTGTGAGACCGTGCGCGCTCGCGTTGGCGACCGGAACTTCGCCGCGTGGATCGTGCCGCTGCGCTGCACCTGGCTCGAAGACGAGATCACCCTCGAGGCGCCCGACCGCCTGACGCGCGAGCTCGTGGCACGACACTTCGCCGGGGTGATCGCCGACGCGGTCGCCGCCGTCGCCGGCCACCGGTGTTCGCTTCGACTCGATCTGCCGGCGCCGCCACCGTCGCTGCCGATCCGGGCGACGCCGCCGCTGCCCGATCACACCTTCGACACGTTCGTGGTCGGGGAGAGCAACACGCGTGCCTTCGACGCGGCCCGCGCGCTCGCCCGGCAGGAGACCGCGGCGCCCGTCTTCCTCCACGGGCCGGCAGGCGTCGGGAAGACACACCTCCTCCACGCGATCGCGCACGCACTCGAGGCCCGGAGACTCGCGGTGGCCTGCCTGCCGGCGGCGAGGCTGATCGAGGAGCTGGTCGCCGCCATCGGCGAGCATCGCCAGGAGGCCTTCTGGCGGGAGCTGCGGGCGCTCGACGTCCTCCTGCTCGATGACGTCCACTCGCTCGCCGGCCGGGAGCAGATGCAGGAGGAGCTGATCGACGGGCTCGCGGCGTGGGCCGCGGACGGGCGTCCCCTGGCGCTCACGTCGGATCGGGCGCCCGATGAGATGCCCGAGTTCGCGGCACGGGTCCGCGAAGGCTTCCGGAACGGGGTGATCGCCGGCATCGAACCGCCCGAGCCACGGCTCTGCCTCGAGCTGGTGCACTACAAGGCTCGAGCGCTCGGGCTCGTCCTCGACGCGGGACTCGCCGCCAGGCTCGCCGCCACCGTCTCCGGCAACGTGCGCCGGCTCGAAGGCGCGCTCCGCAGCCTGCTGGCCCACGCGCATCTGCGCGGTCGTGCGATCGACGCGGCGCTGGCGCTCGAGATCCTCCCTGCCCTCCAGCGGATCCCCGCCGCGCCCCCCGCCCTCGATCGGATCGTCGAGGCGACGGCGCGCGCCTTCGGCGTGGCAGCGCGCAGCCTCCGTGGACGCAGCCGCCGGCGGGAACTCGTACTCCCGCGGCACGTCGCGATGTACCTGGCGCGGAAGCTCTGCCAGTGGTCGGCCGCCGAGCTCGCCCGGGAATTCGGGCGCAATCACACGACCGTCCTGAACGGGTGCCGGTCGGTCGCGGCCAAGCTCGGGGTGGATCGTAAGCTCGCCGCCCTCCTCGCCGAGATCGAGCGCCGCCTCGCCAGTGACCGGCTCTGAAGGAGGGGACGAAGGAGGATCCGATGGACGGACGGCTGCTCGGGGTCGTGGTGGCGGGGGGTGGGAGCGCCAGTCTCGATCCTCTCGTCTCACCCGGCGACGCGGCGCTCACGCCGTTCGCCGGCCAGTACCGCTTCATCGACTTCGCCCTCGCCACGCTCGCGAACTCGGGCGTCCGCGACGTGTGCGTGTTCGCGCCGGTGACGGACGCGGCGCTCGGCGCACACGTGGTGCGCGCGGGCGGCGCGGCAGCAGCGGAGCGCCGCGCCCTCCGGTCGCTGCCCGGCATGCAGGCGACGGGTACGCCCGCCCGGCGCCTCGTCGAGGCGCTCCAGGCGTGCCGCGATCTCCTCGGCGCTCACCGGCCGGACGCGATCGTCGTGCTGTCGGCCGACCACATCCTGCAGCTCGACCTGCGGCCGCTGGCCGCGGCGCATGCCGCGTTCGGGGCCGACGTGACGCTCGTCGCGTTGCCGCTGCCTGCGAGCGAGGCCCCGGGCCGCGCCGTGCTACGGATCGGCGGCGACGGCCGGGTCCGTCACGCCGAGCGTGCGCCCATCGCTCCCGCGCCGTCGACCGCAACGGGCGGCTTCGCGCTCGGCTGGGCCGGCGACTTCATCGTCCGCGCCGACGCCCTTCCCGCCGTCCTGGCTGCGCTTGCGCCGGACGACGTGGGCGACGAGGCGCGGTTCCTCGCAGCCCTCGCCGCTCGCCTCCGGATGACGGCCTACGACCTGCTCGACCGCCACCTCCCCGGAGCGTCACAGGGCGCGTACTGGCCCGAGCCCATCACGCTCGAAGCGTACTACGACGCGCAGATGAACCTGTGCACGCCGCGGCCATTCCTCGACCTCTACAACCCGGCGTGGCCCGTGCGCGCCGCCGCTGCGGGACTCGCGCCCGCGAAGGTCGTGGCGGACAGCGCCGGCCGTGCCGGGCAGGCGCTCAACTCGCTGGTCTCCGAGGGCTCGGTGATCCGCGGCGGCCTCGTCGTCAACTCGGTCCTCGGCCACGGCGTCGTCGTCGAGGGCGGCGCAGAGGTCGAGGACAGCGTGCTGCTCGACGGCTGCCGCATCGGCCGCGGCGCGCTCGTCCGCCGCGCGCTCGTGGGACCTGGCGCGGTGATCGCGGAGGGGGAGGAGATCGGCTACGGGGCGGCGCCGAACGCCCCGGGCCGCCTCGCGCCCTCGGGGCTGACGCTCGTGGTCGCGCCGCCAGCGTGCGCGTGACTCGAGACGGGGGACGCCGGGGAGCGGTCTTTCCCGGGCGTGACGGGCGCGTATACTCGACGGTTCGGCGGCGCGCCAAACCGCCCACGCCCTGCGCCGCGACGTCCACGATGAGCTCGCCCGCCATCGAGATCCTCGGCGCCCGCGAACACAACTTGCGGGGCATCGACGTCCGCGTGCCGCTCGGGGCGTTGACCGTCATCACGGGCGTGTCGGGATCGGGGAAGTCGAGCCTCGCCTTCGACGTGCTCTACGCCGAAGGGCAGCGGCGCTACGTCGAGAGCTTCTCCACCTATGCCCGCCAGTTCCTCGATCGCATGGACAAGCCGCGTGTCGACCGCATCGACGGCATCCTGCCCGCGATCGCGATCGATCAGAGCCGCCCGGTCAAGACGTCGCGCTCGACGGTGGGCACGATGACCGAGCTGCACGACCACCTGAAGCTCCTGTTCGCCAAGGTCGGCGTTCCCCATTGCCGCAGCTGCGGCCGGATGGTCCAGCGGGACTCCGCCGAGAGCACCGCCGAAGCCCTCATCAGCGCGCACGACGGTGCCCGAGCGCTCGTCACCTTCGCGCTCACGCCGCCCGCCGCGCTCCCATGGTCCGACGTCCGCGCGGGCCTCCTCCAGGCGGGCTTCGTGCGGGCGCTCGGCCCGAACGGCATCGTGGGGCTCGAGGAGCTCGAGACGCCACCGCTCGTCGACGGCGCGCTGACCGTGGTGCAGGACCGGCTGCGGCTGCGGGCGGCGGAGCGCGGGCGGCTGGTCGAGTCGTTCGAGCAGGCCTTCGCGCACGGGCGCGGGCGGGCGGCGGCCGTGCTGGCCGACGGTGGGGAGACCATCCGCTTCTCGACCGCGCTCGAGTGCGCCGCGTGCGGTTTCGCGGTGCGCGACCCCGTGCCCAACCTGTTCTCCTTCAACAGCCCGCTCGGCGCGTGCGAGGCTTGCCGCGGCTTCGGGCGCGTGATCGACCTGGACCTCGACCTCGTCGTCCCCGACCCCCGCCGCACGCTCGCCGCCGGCGCCCTCAAACCGTGGTCGACGAAGGCCACCGCCTGGGAGCGCGGCGAGCTCGCCAAGTTCTGCCGCCGTCGCGGCATCCCGACCGACGTGCCGTGGGGGGAGCTCGATCCTGCCCAGCGGGAGCTCGTGCTCGAAGGCGATGGCCGCGGCCACTATCCGGGCGTGCGCGGCTGGTTCCGCTGGCTCGAGGGTAGGACGTATCGCATGCACGTGCGCGTCTTCCTCTCGCGCTTCCGGAGCTACCGCCTCTGCCCCGCGTGCGCGGGCGCGCGCGTCAAGCCCGAGGCGCTCGACTTCCGCGTCGGCGGCCGGACGATCGCGGAGGTGAACCGCATGCCGATCGGAGAGGCGGCGGTGTTCTTCGGCGACCTCCGGCTGCCGTCGGCGCAGGCCGAGGCCGTCGCCGGCCTGATCCTCGCCGAGGTCCGCAGCCGCCTTCGCTACCTCGTGGAGGCGGGGCTCGAGTACCTGACGCTCGACCGGCAGTCGCGCACGCTCTCGGGCGGGGAGCTCGAGCGCGTCGACCTGACCACCGCCATCGGCTCGTCGCTGGTGAACACGCTCTACGTCCTCGACGAGCCCTCGATCGGGCTGCACGCGCGCGATACGGAGCGTCTCGTCCGTACCCTGCACCGGCTGCGCGACCAGGGGAACGCCGTGGTCGTCGTCGAGCACGACCCCGCGATCATCCGCGCCGCCGATCACGCGATCGACCTCGGCCCCGGCGCGGGCGAGCGCGGAGGCGACCTCATCTTCGCGGGCCCGCCCGCCGAGCTGGCCGGCGCGCGCGCCTCGGTCACGGGCGCCTTCCTCGGCGGGCGGCGCGAGATTCCCGTGCCCCGCAAGCGGCGGCGGCCGCTCCCGCATCTCAGCCTCCGCGTGCGCGGCGCGTCGGCCAACAACCTCGAGGACCTCGATGTCGACGTCCCGCTCGGCTGCTTCGTCGCGGTGACCGGCGTTTCGGGCTCCGGCAAGTCGACGCTGGTCGAGGAGGTCCTCTACCGCGGCCTCAAGAAGCGCCGCGGGGAGCCGGTCGGCATCCCGGGTGCGTGCCGCGAGATCAGCGGCGCCGAGCGCATCGCCGACGTCGTGCTCGTCGACCAGGCGCCCATCGGCTCGACGCCGCGGGCGAATCCGGTCACCTACCTGCGCGCCTTCGACCTGATCCGGACCTGCTTCGCGGCGACCGAGGCGGCGCGCCTGCGCGGCTACACGGCGGCGACGTTCTCCTTCAACGTCCCCGGCGGGCGCTGCGAGACGTGCACCGGCCAGGGCTTCGAGAAGGTCGAGATGCAGTTCCTCTCCGACGTTTACGTCCCCTGCGCGGAGTGCGGCGGAGCGCGCTTCGGGCCCGAGGTGCTGGAGGTGTGCTCGCACGGGCGCAACATCCGCGAGGTCCTCGACCTCACCGTCGCCCAGGCCGTCGAGGTCTTCGCCGACGTCCCCGACATCGCCCGGCGCCTCCGCCCCCTGGTCGACGTCGGGCTCGACTACCTGCGGCTCGGCCAGCCGCTGTCGACGCTCTCGGGCGGCGAGGCCCAGCGCGTGAAGCTCGCCGCGCATCTCGGGCGGGAGGGCAAGGCGCACACGCTCTTCATCTTCGACGAGCCGACCACCGGGCTGCACCTCGCCGACATCGAGCGGCTGCTCGGCTGCTTCGCGCGGCTCGTCGAGCGCGGCCACTCGCTCATCGTGATCGAGCACAACCTCGAGGTGGTGAAGTGCGCCGACTGGGTGATCGACCTCGGACCCGAGGGCGGCGACGCCGGCGGCCGCCTGGTCGCCGCCGGGCCGCCGGAGGCGATCGCGGGCACGCCCGGCTCGCACACCGGCCGCTACCTGGCCGAGGTCCTCGGCGACGGCCGGGGGGCGCGGGCCGCGTTCGCCACCGAGGTGCACGACGCGCCGGCGGCGGGCGGCGGAAACGGCTGCATCCGTATCGTCGGCGCCCGCGAGCACAACCTGAAGGACGTGAGCCTCGAGCTGCCGCGCGACCGCCTGATCGTGATGACCGGGCTTTCCGGCTCGGGCAAGTCCTCGCTCGCCTTCGACGTCCTCTACGCCGAGGGGCAGCGCCGGTACATCGACAGCCTGTCGGCCTACGCGCGCCAGTTCCTGCACGTCATGGCGAAGCCCGACGTCGACCTGCTGCTCGGTCTGCCTCCCACGGTGGCGATCGAGCAGCGGCTGTCCCGCGGCGGGCGGAACTCCACGGTCGCCACGGTCACCGAGGTGGCGCACTACCTCCGGCTCCTGTTCGCCAAGCTCGGCGTGCAGCACTGTCCCGCGTGCGACGCCCCCATCCGCCCGCAGACGCGACGGCAGATCCTGGAGCGCCTGCGGGCCGAGTTCGGCGGCGCGCGCCTCACGCTGCTGGCGCCCGTCGTGCGCGGCCGGAAGGGCTATCACAAGGAAGTCCTCATCGGGGCACGCAAGCTCCGGCTCAAGGAAGCGCGCATCGACGGCCGGCGGCTGGCGCTCGCCCAGGTGCCGCTGCTCGACCGCTATCGCGAGCACGACATCGACCTCGTGGTGGCCACGCTGGCGGCGGACGCGGCGGCGTTCGAGGAGTCGCTCGACCGGGCGCTCCGCCTGGGCGGCGGTACCGTGGTCGCGCTCGCCGATGGGACCGAGCGCCTGTACTCCGAGCGGCTCTTCTGCCCCGCCTGCGACACGGGCTTTCCGCCCCTCGACCCGCGGCTCTTCTCGTTCAACAGCCGCCAGGGCGCCTGTCCCGCCTGCGACGGCGCCGGCGTGCGCGAGGAGCTCGACCCGGCGGCGATGCTCGACCAGCGCCGCTCCCTCGAGGGCGGCGCCCTCCTCCCCCTCGAGCGCCCCGAGCTGCGCGCCGAGAAGCGACGCCTCCTCCGCACGCTCGCCGCCGCGGGCGTACCGCTCGACCGCCCGGTCGCCAAGCTCGGCGCCCGCCAGCGCCGCGCGATCCTCGACGGCAACGATCGGGCTCTCGCCGTCCTCCGCCAGCGCCTCGAGGCGGGCGACGGCGGCGACCTCGGCGCCTTCACGACCGAGCGGCCGTGCGAGGCCTGCGGCGGCGAGCGGCTGAACCCGCGCGCGCGGGCCGTCCGCTTGAACGGCCACCGGATCGCGGAGTTCACGCGCCTGGCCGTCACCGACGCCGAACGCGCGGTGCGCGCGCTGCGTTTCGGCACCCGCGACGCGGCGATCGCCGAGGGCGCACTCAAGGAGATCCTCCCGCGTCTCGGCTTCCTCGGCCGGGTGGGGCTCGGCTACCTGACGCTCGACCGGCGCGCCGACACGCTCTCGGGCGGCGAGGCGCAGCGCATCCGCCTGGCGGCGCAGCTCGGGTCGAACCTGCGCGGCGTCTGCTACATCCTGGACGAGCCGACGATCGGCCTCCACCCGCGCGACGGGAGCATGCTCCTCGACACTCTCGAGACGCTCCGCGCCCGCGGCAACACCGTGATCGTCGTCGAGCACGACGAGGCGACGATCCGGCGCGCCGATCTGGTCGTCGACCTCGGCCCGGGGGCGGGCGTGCACGGCGGCCGGGTGGTGGCCGTGGCGCCCCCCGCGACACTGGCCGCCATGCCGGACTCGCCGACCGGCCGCTATCTCGCGGCGGCACACCCGCGCCTGGGCCCCGCCCGCTCGCTCGACGGCCTGGCACGCCTCACGGTGCACGGCGCTTCCCAGCACAACCTCAAGGCCATCGACGTCAGCGTGCCGCTCGGCGCCTGGACCTGCGTGACCGGCGTCTCCGGCTCCGGGAAGTCGACGCTCGTGCGCGACGTCCTGTATGCGGGCGTGCGCCGCGTCCTCGGCCTCCAGGCCGGCAGCGTCGGCGCCCACCGCGCCCTCACCGGCGTCGAGCACCTGGCACGCGCCGTCGAGGTGGACCAGAGCCCCATCGGGCGGACGCCGCGCTCGACGCCGGCCTCCTACATCGGCTTCTTCGACGACATCCGGCGCCTCTTCGCCATGGTTCCCGAGGCGCGCCTGCGCGGCTACGGCGCCGGGCGGTTCTCGTTCAACGTCGCCGGCGGGCGGTGCGACGCGTGCGCCGGCCAGGGCCGGCTACGCATGGAGATGAGCTTCCTGCCCGACGTGTGGGTGGACTGCGAGGCCTGCGGCGGCCGGCGCTTCACGGAGGAGACGCTCGCCATCCGCTACGGCGGCCGCTCGATCGCCGACGTGCTCGCGATGACGGTCGAGGAGGCGGCGGATTTCTTCGCCCCGCACCCGGGCGTGGCCCGGAGCCTCAGGCTGCTCTGCGACATCGGCCTCGGCTACCTGACGCTCGGCCAGCCGAGCCACACGCTCTCGGGGGGCGAGGCGCAGCGCGTGAAGCTCGCCTTCGAGCTCGCCAAGGAATCGCGCGGCCGGACGCTCTACGTGCTCGACGAGCCCACGACGGGCCTCCACTTCGCGGACACCGACCGACTGATCGCGGTGCTCCACCGCCTGGTCGAGCGCGGCCACACCGTGATCACGATCGAGCACAACCTCGACATCGTGAAGGAGGCCGACTGGATCGTCGACCTCGGACCCGAGGGCGGCGCCGCGGGCGGGTACGTGGTCGCCTCCGGCCCGCCTGCCGCGGTCGCCCGGGTGAGCGCCTCGCACACCGCGCGCTGCTTGCGCCGCTTCCTCGCCTCGCCGGCCGCCTAAGCGCCAGCGCCAGATACCTAGGTAGGCGACTCGCACGATCTCCGCGCGCGCAGCGCGCGGCCGAGCGAAGCGAGCGGGGAGTGAGGACCCGGCGGGCTTCGCCCGCCGGGGCGAGGGGCGGAGCCCCTCGCTGATTTAATACTCGGGCGGCGGCACCTCGTCGGGCGGCATGCCGCCGACGCCCGAAGGCCGATCGCCGAGCTCGGCCCGCAGCCGATCGACCTCGGCGCGCAGCCGGCGGTTCTCGGCCTCGAGCTCCGCCACGCGCTTGTTGGCGGCCGGCGCCGCCTTGCGGGCGGGCCGCGGCGTCGCCTTCCGCTTGGGGGCGGGGCGCTTGCCCGCCGTCTTCGTCTTCTTGCTCACCGACCTGCGTGCCTTCCGCTGGGCCATGCTCGCCTCCGCGCTCTATCGGGGCTTCACGTTGAACGCCTGCGGTCCCTTCTCACCCGGCCGCGTCTGGAACTCGACCTCGTCGCCCTCGCGAAGCTCCTCGAACTCGATGCGCGGGCCGAGACGCGAGCGATGGAAGAACACGTCGTCCGACCCGTCATCCGGCGTGATGAAGCCGAAGCCTTTGTCCCGCACGATGCGCTTGATCGTCCCGGTCACGGCACCCCTCGTCGGCCGGCTTCTAGCCAGCGCCTGGCACCTTTGGCAAGCGCCGCTCCCCGGGGCTGCGCGTCCCATCCCCTCTGCCCATCCGGTCACGGCCATTGTCTCCCGTGGCACCAGCCGCGCAGCGTTCGTGTCCATCCGCAAGAGAAGGAGGGGCTAGCAGCTTCACGTTCGGTGTAGTATTTCGCGACACAAGGCCTCGGGCCGACGAACAAAGCGACGGTCCAGGACGGAGGGGCAGCCATGACCGCCAAGGCGAGAATCCTCGTCGTCGATGACGACGCCACCATGCGCGAGGCGTTGCGCGACACGCTGGGCGCCGAGGGCTACGGCGTGGTTGCCGTCGCCAACGCCATCCACGCGATCGCGGAGCTCGAGAGGCAGGAGACCGACCTGGTGCTCGCCGACCTCACCCTGCCGCGCGTCAGCGGGCTCGAGCTGCTCGACAGCGTTCGCCGCCAGTGGCCCGGCATCGAGGTCATCGTGATCACCGGGCAGGGCAGCATCGAGACCGCGGTCGACGCCATCAAGCGGGGCGCCTACCACTACGTCACCAAGCCGTTCACGCCGGACGAGATCCTGCACCTCGTCGGGCAGGCACTCGAGCGCCGCCGGCTCGTCCACCGCAAGGAGCGGCTGGAGGAGGAGCTGTCGCTCGTGCGCGGCATGCACCAGCTCGTCGGCCACAGCGAGCCCATGCGCCGCATCCACGAGATCATCCAGACCGCGGCCGGGAGCGACGCGACCGTCCTCATCCAGGGCGAGAGCGGCACGGGCAAGGAGATCATCGCCAACGCCATCCACGCGCAGAGCCGGCGGAGCCGCGGCCCGCTGGTCAAGATGAACTGCGCCGCGGTGCCCGAGACGCTCCTCGAAAGCGAGCTGTTCGGCCACGAGAAGGGTGCGTTCACGGGCGCCGACCGCCGCCGCATCGGGCGCTTCGAGCAGGCCGACGGCGGGACGCTCTTCCTCGACGAGGTGTGCGAGATGCACCCGCGCCTGCAGGCGAAGTTCCTGCGCGGGCTCCAGGAGCGGGAGATCGAGCGGGTCGGCGGCTCCGGCACCATCCCGGTCGACGTCCGCATCATCGCCGCCACCAACCGCGACCTCCAGAAGGCGCTCGAGGAAGGCATGCTGCGCGAGGATCTCTACTACCGCCTGAACGTCATCCTGCTCCGCGTGCCGCCGCTGCGCGAGCGGATGGACGACGTCCAGATGCTCGCCATGCACTTCCTCCGCAAGTATGCCGCCCGCGAGCACTCCTCGATGTCGGCCATCTCCGACGAGGCGAAGGAGGTGCTGATCAGCTATTCGTGGCCCGGCAACGTACGCGAGCTCGAGAACGCCATCGAGCGCGCCGTCGTGCTCGGCAAGGGCGAGCAGCTCCGGGCGCAGGACCTTCCGCCGCAGCTCCACCGCCGGGGCGATGAGGAGCGGCCGCTCATCCCGGCGCACCTGACCCTCGAGGAGATCGAGAAGCTCGCCATCGCCCAGGCCCTGCGGCTGACGGGCGGCAACAAGAGCGAGGCCGCCGAGCGGCTCGGCATCCACCGCACCAGCATCTACGACAAGATGCGGCGCTACGGGATCGAGTGGACCCCGCAGCCGGAGGACGTCGGCCAGTAGCGGCTCACATGCGGAAGACCCCGTGCCGCGGCGCGGGCACGGGCGGGCGCAGCGCCACCGCCAGCGCCAGGCCGAGGACGTCGCGCGTCTGGGCGGGGTCGATGATGCCGTCGTCCCACAGCCGCGCGGTGGCGTAGAAGGCGTTCGACTCCTCCTCGTACTTGGCGAGGATCGGCGCCGTCAGCGCCGCCTCCGCCTCGGCCGTGAGCGCCTGGCCCTCGGCGGCGAGCTGCTGGCGCTTGACGGCGAGCAGCGTCGCCGCCGCCTGCTCCCCACCCATCACCGAGATGCGCGCGTTCGGCCAGGTGAAGAGGAACCGCGGCCCGTAGGAGCGCCCGCACATCGCGTAGTTCCCCGCGCCGTGCGACGCGCCGATGATGACGGTCAGCTTCGGCACCTGCGCGGTGGCGACGGCGTGCACCATCTTGGCGCCGTCCTTCGTGATGCCCCCGTGCTCGTACTGCTTGCCCACCATGAAGCCGGTGATGTTCTGCAGGAAGAGGAGCGGCACGCGGCGCTGGCAGGCGAGCGTGATGAAGTGCGTGCCCTTCAGCGCGGCCTCCGAGAGGAGGACGCCGTTGTTGGCGAGGATGCCGACCTCGTAGCCGTGCAGGCGGGCGAACCCGGTGACCAGCGTCGTGCCGTACAGCGGCTTGAACTCGTGGAAGCGGCTGCCGTCGACCAGGCGCGCGATCACCTCCCGAACCTCGTACGGCCGGCGCGGATCGCGCGGCAGGATGCCGTAGAGGTCGGCGGGCTCCTCCGCGGGCGGCTCGACCGGCCCGGGCTCGATGGCGGGTACCAGCCGCGGCACCTGGGCGAGCGCCTGGCGCGCGAGCAGCAGGCCGTGCGCGTCGTCGGCGGCGAGGTGATCCGAGACGCCCGAGATACGGGTGTGCACGTCGCCGCCGCCGAGCTCCTCCGCGGTCACCTCCTCGCCGGTGGCGGCGCGTACGAGCGGGGGGCCGCCGAGGTAGATCGCGCCCTGGTTGCGCACGATGATGTTCTCGTCGCACATCGCGGGCACGTACGCTCCGCCCGCGGTCGACGGGCCATGCACGACGGCGATCTGCGGGATGCCCGCCGCCGACATGACCGCCTCGTTGAAGAAGATGCGCCCGCCGGGCGTGAAGATCTCCGCCTGCAGCGGGAGGAAGGCGCCGCCCGAGTCGACGAGGTAGACGCAGGGGAGGCGGTTCTCGAGCGCGATCTGCTGCGCGCGGAGCTGCTTCTGCACCGTGATCGGGTAGAGCGTCCCGCCCTTCACGGTCACGTCGTTGGCGAGCACCATCGCCTGGTGCCCCGCGACCGTCCCGATCCCCGTCACCAGCCCGCCCGCCGGCGTCGGCCCGTCATAGCAGCCCTCGGCGGCGAACGGCATGAGCTCGAGGAACGGCGTGTCGGGGTCGAGGAGACGCGCGATCCGCTCGCGCACGAGCAGCCGGCCGCGCGCCGTGTGCCGCTCGCGCGCCTTCGACGGTCCCCCCTCCCGCGTGGCCTCGAGACGGGCGCGCAGGTCGGCCGCGAGCGCGCGGTGGTGACGCGCATTCTCCTCGAACTCCGCGTCGCGACGGAGGTGCGAGGCGAGGCGCCGCACTACCCTTCTCCGTCGGGCGGGGTGGCGGCCAGCACCGCCTCCGGCACGTCGAGCGCGAGCGTGAGGAGTCCTTGCGCGAGGGTCTTGCCCTGATGATCCGCGCGGAGCGACACGGTGCCCCCACCCCCGAGCGCGTGGCGGAGAACGAAGTTGAGGGCCCGGAGCCCGGGCAGCTCGTAGCGCTCGACCGGTCCGCCACAGCGGTCCCCGAAGTGACCGCGTATCCGGTCGGCGTCGAGCACGGCGCGCAGGAACGCGAAGGCCGCCGGCGATCTGGCCGCCACCCCGATGTTGGCATGATCGCCCTTGTCCCCGGAGCGGGCATACGCGATCCGCCGCAGCGGCACGCGGCGGCGCGGGCCCGCCGCAATCGCCGCGGCAGCGGCGGGCTCGCCCCGCGTCTCCCGCTCTCCGCCGACTGACGTCGCACCG
The DNA here is from genome assembly GCA_005888095.1 of Deltaproteobacteria bacterium. Taxonomy (GTDB): domain Bacteria; phylum Desulfobacterota; class Binatia; order DP-6; family DP-6; genus DP-3. The sequence continues at coordinate 61,957 of VBKF01000104.1, forward strand.
TCGGGCGGTGCTGCCGGCAGCTGGTCGACGACGCGCGCGTCGCCACGCACGATCTCGACGCGCGGGCGGACGAGGTCGCGCGGCACCAGCGCCGGCCAGTAGGCGTAGGCCTCCTGCACCTCGGGCCGGCCGCCGAACACGCCGAGCCCGGGCGGTCCCTGGAGCGCGAAGCCGAGCAGCGTGTGCGCGAAGCGCTCGACCTTCGTCCGGTCCGGGTCGCGCACCGCGGCCCGGAAGATGCCCTCGTTCGGCTCGACGTCGGGAGCCGCCGCGCCCCAGCAGCTCCGGTAGCCGACGAGCTCCGCTCGCCGGTCGGTGAAGTCGGTCCCGAGCCGGTGCCACAGCATGGCGGCGAGGCGCTCGGCCTTGGCGAGGATGTCGGGCCCGGAGAGCAACGCGTAGCCGACTGCGCGCCAGCCGTCGCGATAGACGACCGTGACCTTGAGCGTGTCGGTCGGCGGCCGGCCGCGTGCCCCGCTCACGATGACGCGATCGGCGCCGGCGGCCCGCACGTCGAGGTGGCGAAAATCGGCGCTCACGTCCGGGGTCAGATAGGCGGCCGGGTCGGCGATCTCGTAAAGGAGCTGCTCGGTCACGGTGGCACGCGACACGCGCCCGCCGCTGCCCGCCGGCTTGGTGACCACGAAGCCGCCGTCCGCCGCAACCTCGGCCACCGGGTACCCCACGTCGAGCGGCGCCGTCCGCTGCCAGTCGGTCAGGTTGCCGCCCGTCGCCTGGGCGCCGCACTCGAGCACGTGGCCGGCCACCGTGCCGGCCGCCAGCCGGTCCCAGTCGTTCGACGCCCAGCCGAGCTCGTGCACGAGCGGGCCGAGGGTGAGGGCCGCGTCCGTCGTCCGCCCGGTCACCACGATGTCCGCCCCGGCCGCGAGCGCCTGCGCGATCGGGCGCGCGCCGAGGTACGCGTTGGCCGCGACCACCCGGTCGCGAACCGTGGCGAGCGGCCGGCCGTCGTCCAGGTGGGCGAGCGGCACACCGGCGGCGAGGAGCTCGTCCACGCGCGCCAGCAGGTCGTCGCCGCACACGATGGCGATCGCCGGCGCGAGTCCCTGCTCGCGGCAGACGGCGGCGATGCGGTCCCGGCATGCTTCCACGTGCACGCCGCCGGCGTTGGCGACGATCCGGATCCGGCCGTGCACGACGTCGGCGAGCACCGGCGCCAGCATCTCGACGAAGTCGTAGGCGTAGCCGAGGCTCGGGTTGCGAGCGCGCTGGCGCTGGAGGATCACCATGGTGATCTCGGCCAGGAAATCGAGCGTCACGTAGTCGACCGTGCCGCTGCGGACCTGTCGCGCGAGCGCCTCCGGGTCGTCGCCCCAGTAGCCGCTGGCGTTGGCGATCCGAACCCGGTCCCCCATCCCCGCGCGCGATCGTACGTCGGAGGCTCGGCTCGCCGCAACCTCGCCCCGTCCGCGGTTCGGGCATCCCCGAAGCGGCTTGCGGCCGTGCACGAAAGGGGCGTCCCTGCGGGCCGCTTCGGCCGCTTGGCATTCTTGTTCGCGGGCATACCCCTTGCTCTTTGCCGTCCGCGGGGGAAGCGACAGCGTGCGCATCGTGCTCGCTCTGACCGTCGGTGTGACGGGGGTCCTCGCGGCCCTGCCCGCGCTCGCCCAGCAGGCACCGCCTTCCCCGAACGCGGGCGTGCAAGCCACCGCGGAGATCTGCGGCAACTGTGTCGACGACGACGGCGACGGCCTCACGGACTTCGAGGATCCCGCCTGCTGTGCCGACCGCCAGATCTTCCCGATGGCCATCGACCGGGGTCGCATCCACCCGCACGGGCAGACGAGCCGCCTCGGCCTCGAGTCGCTGCTCGCGGCCCAGGGCCTCGCGGACGTGAACCCGCGCCGCGAGGACGTCTTCCTCCAGATCCGCGCCGAGCGTGGCGACGAGGTCTTCTGCGCGAGCGTTCCCGCCGGTCGCTTCGTCGCGAAGAGGCCCGGCGTGTTCAGGTTCCGTGACCACAACCACAGCGTGGGAACCGCCGGGGGCATCGATCGTCTCGCGGTCAGGATCGCGGGCGACGGCAGCGTCCGTTTCCGCGCCGTCGCGCGCCATGCGGAGTTCACCAGCCCGCGCGACGGTCTGCTCACCGTGACGATCAGCTTCCGCGACCCGCTCGCGGCCGAGAGCGGCAACCGCTGCTCGACGGCGCAGGAGCTCCACACCAACCGGCGCGGCGCGCTGCGCGTGCCCTGAGCTCAGCCGCCGGCCGGCGCCGCGCCGAGCCGCGCGCCGAGCACGGGGCGGGCGCCCGGCTCCTGCACGACCGTCAGACCGCGGAGGCGCGCGCCGACCACGGGAAGCCGGATCGGCAGCACCGCGTCGCCCTCCGGACCGGGCTCGAACGCCGGCCCGGTCTGGACCCGACCGTCGTCGAGCTCGAGCTCGATCCGGTAGGCGCCGCGGGCGGACGGCAGTCCGAACGCGTACAGCAGGGCGGCGGCGCGTGCGGGATGCCAGAGGAGGTGGCCGCGGCCGCCCGCGCTCGAGCGTGGCTCGAGGCGCGCGACCCCGAATCCCGGCATCGCCGCCAGGTCAGCGAGCGTCCGCTCGGGCGCCCCGCCGAGCAGGCGGTCGATCTCGGCGTCGCGACGGCGGATGCTGCGCAGCAAGCTGCCGACGCGTGCCTCGGCCGCCGCGAGCTCGGTCTCGAGCCGGGTCCGTTCGCCGGCGGCGACACCCGCCGCCGCCCGCGCCTCCGCGGCGTCGGCACGCGCCGCCTCGAGCGCGCGCCCGAGCGTGTCGCTGCGGGCCGCGGCTTCCGCCCGTGCGGTCTCGGCATCGACGAGGCGCGCCGCCGCCCGGACGCTTTCCGCGCGCCGCTCCGCTTCGCGCTGCCGGAGGTCGTGGATCGTCCACCCGACGAGGGCGGCGAGCGCGACGGCGAGCACCGCGGCCGTCGCGGGAGCCAGCCACCCCGCCCGCGGCAGGCTGACGTCCCACCGGCCACGCGGTCGCCCGACCGGAAGGCGAAAGAGCGCCCCCAGGCAGTCGGGGCACCCGGTTGCGAGGTGCGCGCGCACCGCCTCCGCCGGCCCCTCGTCGAGCTCGCCCGCGGCGTATGGCGGCAGGACCGCGCGCAGCTGGTCGTGGGTCACGCCGCCGGAGCATACCGTGGGCCGGCCACAGATACACGGCTCCGCGTACGGGTTTTCCCCAGGTGCGAGTACACTTTTTCTGTTTGAGTTCCCTGCCTGTTTGGGAATACCTTGTATTCGACATGGGTATAGGAAAGCCGGTGCCGTCCACTGCGCATCATCAGAGCTTCGAAGCGATGGCCGACACCATCCTCTACCGGTGGTCGGCCGAGCGCGACACGTGGGTGAGCGCGTCCGAAGTCGAGGAGGCGCGCGCCTATCTCGCGCGGCAAGGAATCGCGACCAGCGCGCTGCCCGACGGGCGCTTCGCGCTGGCCGGAGAGGCGGCGCGCGTCGTCGGCGGCGAGCGGCTGGTGCTGCTCGGCCTCCGCCGGCTGCGCGGCACGCGCGGCGCTTGAGAGTCCGAGTCTACCCGGAGGCGCGGCCGTGGCGCACGGCGAGCGACCGCAGGCGCGCGGCGACGGCGACGTTCGCGGCACCACCGAGCTCCTCGACCGTCCACGGCGTCCGGTAACCCCAGTTCTGCGGACCCACCGTCGCGGGCACGTTGATCCGCTCGCGGCCTCCGTACACGTCCTGCAGCGGGATCACGACGAGGTCGGAGCCGGCGGCGTAGAGACCCTCGAGCAAGGCGGCATGCACGGCCGGCGTGAATTCGGCGCCGGCATCTCGCAGCCCGGCAAAAGGCGGAACGCCGGCGAGCGCGCGGCGGCCTGCTTCCCCGAGCTCGTCGCTCCACCAGACGGCGAGCGTGGTGGTGTCGTGCGTGCCGCTCGTCGCCACGGAGAGGCGGGGATAGCTCGTCGGGTCGCGGAACGCTCCCGCGTCCTCCTCCCAGCGCAGCACCCGGTAGCCGGGGATGCCGAGCGCAGCCAGCGATCGGCGCACGAACGGCGGGACGGTCCCGAGGTCTTCGGCAATCACCTGCGTATCGCCCGCCGCCCCCAGGGCGACGCCGAGGAGGCGCTCGCCGAGCGCGAGCTGCGCGGCCTCGTCATCCGGGAGGAAGCGCCCGTCCGCCCCCGGGCAGAGGATCCAGATGCGATAGTAGCCGACGACGTGATCGACGCGCACGGCGTCGAAGAGGCGCGCGGCGCGGGCAACCCGCCCGCGCAGCCAGTGGAAGTCGGTTGCCGCCATGGCATCCCAGCGGTACACGGGCAGGCCCCAGTCCTGACCGCGCTCGTTGAACGCGTCCGGAGGTGCGCCGACGTTGCAGCCGAGATCGAATTCGTGCGGCCGCGCCCACACGTCCGCGCTGTCCCCCGCGACCATGAAGGGGAGATCTCCCTTCAGGCGAACACCCACCTCGGCGGCTGCCCGTCGTGCCGCGTTCCACTGCTCGGCCGCGAGCCACTGCACGTATTCGTGGAACAGGCGGTTCCGCTCGAGCTGATGCGCGGCCGCCGCCACGGCCGCCGGCTCGCGGTCGCGGAGCGGCCGCTCCCATAGCGTCCAGGGCCGCTCGCCACGGCTCTCCTTGCAGGCCCGGAAGAGCGAGTAGTCCGCGAGCCAGTCGGCTTCTGCTGCCCGGAAGCGCTCGAAGGCGGCCGCCCGCTCGCCGCCGCCCCGCCACTCGGTCGCGAGGAAGCGTTCGAAGGCGATCTCGAGCGCGCGGCGCTTCACGGCGCGGACGGCGTCGTAGTCGATGTTCGCGTGTTCCCGGGCTGCCTCCAGGCGAGCACGGTCGCCGGATGCCAGTGCTTCCTCGCCGCCCACGGCCACGAAGTCTTCCACCTCCCGCAGCGCGAGATAGATGGAATCGATCGCGAAGGCGCTGAGCGCGGCATAGGGGCTGCGTTCCCCCGGCGAGGTCTCGACGATCGGCAAGAGCTGGAGGAGCCCGTGGCCGGCGGCCGCGAGCCAGCGGACCAGCGGCGCCAGATCGGCGATCTCGCCAATGCCCCAGTCGCGTTGCCCGCGAACGGAGAACAGCGGCAGCAGGATGCCGGCCTCCCGGCGGCCTTCGGACATGGCGAGCTTCAGCGGGCGATGCGGCTCTCGGCGACGCCGTACAGGCGACGCAGGTCCATGATCCCCGTGACCTGGCCGGTATGTCCGGGCGGCTGCGCGAGCATCCACAGCGCGGCTTCAGCACCGACCTCCGTCGGCTCCCACTCGGAGTGGTCGAGCCCGGGAGTGTTGTAAACGAACCCCTCGGAGGCGATCGGCACGTCGATGCGGAGGCAATTGACGGCGATGCCGTCGGGCGCGAGCTCCTGGGCGGCGCCGGTGGTCAGCCTTTCGAGCGCCGCCTTGGAAACGCCGTAGACGAGCATCCCCCGGATCGGCAGCACCGCCGCGGCCGAGGAGATGTTGAGGATCTTCCCCGCTCCGCTCGCCTTCATCGCAGGCAGCGCCGCGCGCATGGCGAGCAGCGGCGCGCGCAGGTTCACCTCCATCACCAGGTCCCACCGCTTGACCGGCAGCGCGAGGTCGCCGTCGAAGGTGATGGCCGCGTTGTTCACGAGGATGTCGAGGCGGCCGAAGGCGTCGAGCGCGCGCGCGACCATCGCTTCGGGCTCGCCGGGCCGCGAGAGGTCGGTCGGGATGGCGACGCCCCGCCGGCCGCGCGCCTGGATCTCCCGCACCGTCTCGTCGATCGTGCCAGGGAGCTTGACCGGCGCGGCGTCGGTCGCACGGGCGGCGCAGGCGACGTCGGCACCCGCCTCGGCCAGGGCGATGGCGAGCGCGCGGCCGACGCCGCGGCTGGCACCGGTGACGAGGGCCACCTGGCCGGTGAAGTCGGGACGAAACGCGGGGCTCATGGAGACCCCATCTAGCGGTCCGCGCGCCAGTGTGCGAGAGCCGACGGCGGGCGTGGTTCCGGCGCACGGCGCGCATACCGGGAAATCGCTATTGACGGCGAGACGCCGGCAGGACGGAGTTCGGTGCACTTGCGGGACGAAGTGAGGGAAGAGCGATGCAGACCAAGGGAATCACGCGCCGCGGCCTGATCGGCGGTGCGGCGGCCGGCGCGGCGATCGCCGCGCTGCCAAAGTCCGGTCGCGCGGCGGTGCGCTCCGCCAACGTGATCGTGGTCGGCGCGGGCCTCGCCGGGCTGACGGCGGCCCGCGAGATCGTCAAGGCCGGCCGCTCGGTGATCGTGCTCGAGGCCCGCGACCGGGTCGGAGGCCGCGTGCTCAACCAGCCGCTCGACGTCGGCGACTACGCCGAGCTCGGCGGCATGTTCACGGGGCCGACGCAGGACCACATCCAGGCGCTGGCCGCGGCGGTGGGCGTCGGGACCTTCCCGACCTACAACACCGGCAACAACGTCTTCTTCGGCCCCCGAGGACGCGAGGAGTTCCCGAACAACACGCCCTTCGGCACGGCTCCGCCCGATCCCGTCGTCGCCGGCGACATCGCGGTCGCGGTCACGGAGCTCGACCAGATGTCGACGAGCGTGCCCGTCGACCAGCCCTGGACCGCCTCCAGCGCCGACGACTGGGACCGGCAGACGCTCGACGCGTGGCTGCGCGCGAACACGAGCGGCAACGCCGAGTTCATGGCGGTCACGTCGGCGGCCACCGAGGCGATCTTCGGCTGCGAGGCGCGCGAGCTGTCCCTTCTCTACACGCTCTTCTACATCGCCGCCTCGGGGAACGAGCAGAACGCCGGAACCTTCGAGCGCAACTTCAACACCGCCGGCGGCGCGCAGGAAAGCCGCTTCGTCGGGGGCGCGCAGACGATCGCCCTGCGGGTCGCCTCGCAGCTCGGCCGGCGCGTCGTGCTGAACGCGCCGGTGCGCCGCATCGCGCAGTCGTCCTCCGGCGTGACCGTCGTCACCGACGGCTTCAGCGCGACCGCGCAGCGCGTGATCGTCGCCATCCCGCCCACCCTCGCCGGACGTATCGACTACGACCCGCCCATGCCCCCGCTCCGCGATCAGCTCGTCCAGCACATGCCGCAGGGCACGCTGATGAAGTTCGAGGCGATCTACGACACGCCCTTCTGGCGCGCGCAGGGTCTCTCGGGTCAGGCGGTGAGCGAGATCGGCCCGATCAAGGTCACCTTCGACACGTCGCCGGCCGATGCGTCCTTCGGGATCCTGATGGGCTTCATCGGCGGGCACGAGGCCCGCGTATGGGAGAATCGCTCGGCCGACGAGCGCCGCGCCGCCGCGCTGCAGAACCTGGCGAACTACTTCGGGAGCGCAGCGCTCAACCCCCGGGAGATCGTCGAGTTCAACTGGTCTGCCGAGGTGTGGAACCGCGGCTGTCCGGTTGCCGTGCTCGGACCCGGGACGCTGATCGACTTCGGGACCGCGCTGCGCACCCCGGTCGGCCGCATCCACTGGGCCGGCACCGAGACCTCGACGTTCTGGAACGGCTACATGGACGGCGCGGTGCGCTCGGGCGAGCGGGCCGCGCAGGAAGTGCTGGCAGCACTGTAGGGCCCGGCTTGCGAGCCGACGGCGCGCCGTGCAATGCGCGGGCATGAGCACCGCCGTCGGCTGGGAGATCGTCGATCCGGTCTACTAGGGCGTAGGTCTGGTTCCGGCAGGCCGACGGCCGGTCCGTCAGCCGGGCAGCCTGCGGCCAAACTTCTGACTGCGAGCGCCATCCGCCTTGGCATCGACGCGGGCGCGCGCGCCGCAGCCGCGTCCGGCATGCCGCGTGCTTCCACGGCGGGATGCTCCGACCCCGCGTGCTCTGCCTGGTCGGCGGCCTGATTGCGCTGCTGGCGGTCGCGGCCACGTCGGCCACCGACACGGACGGCGACGGCGTCGCAGACCAGGTGGACAACTGCCCCGCCGTGTCCAACCCCGGGCAGTTCGACACCGACGGGGACGGCATCGGCAACGCCTGCGACAATTGCCTCCGCGCGACCAATCCGGATCAGGCGGACGCCGACGGCGACGGCGTCGGCGACGCCTGCGACCGCTGTCCCGACACGGAGCCCGACCTGCTCGCGGCGTACGGGTCGCTGCGCGACGCCGTCGACCTCCAGGGCTGCAGCCTGAGCCAGCGTTGCCCGTGCGACGGGCCCGCAGGACGCGACGTCACTTGGCGGACGCGCCGACTCTACCTCGCGTGTGTCCGGCGAGCCGTGCACGCCCTCTGGCGGCTCGCCCGCGTGGACTACGCGGAGCGGATCGCGCTCGTGAAACTCACCGCACGGTCGGACTGCGGCACGGTGCACGGCCAGCCCGGCGATCGCGATGGCGATGGAGTGCCCGACGACGGTGACGAGAGCGGCCTCGCCGGCGACTCGCCGTGCACGGGAGGCCGCACCACCGGCTGCGACGACAACTGCCCGCGCGTCCGCAACCCCGGGCAGGCGGATCTGGACGGGGACGGGATCGGCGACGCGTGCGACGACGACATGGACGGGGACGGGGTGCCGAACGCGCGCGACGACTGCCCGCGCGCCGCGAACCGGAGCCAGGCGGACGCCGACAACGACGGCGTCGGGGATGGGTGCGATGCGTGTCCGGACACACCCGAGGCCGAGGACGTCGATGAGCACGGGTGTGCTGACGACCAGGCGCCTGCTGCCGGGTGAGCTCGCCCGGAGCCGGAGGGATCAATCGTTGGCGCGCGCCAGGAAACTGCGGGGGTCGACCGGCTTGCCCTCCACGAGCACCTCATAGTGGAGGTGAGGCCCCGTGCTCCGCCCCGTGCTCCCGACGAGTCCAATCACCTGTCCCCGCTCGACCCGCTGGCCGAGCTTCACGTCGATCTTCTTCAGGTGGGCGTAGCGCGACTCCACGCCGTTGCCGTGATCCAGCACCACGTTCCTGCCGTAGCCCCCGTGGGAGCTCGCCGCGACGACGGTGCCCGCCGCCGGAGACCTGACCGGCGTCCCGGACAGACTGCCGATATCGATCCCGTCGTGGTGCTCCCGCCCCCGACCCCAGGGTGATCGTCGCAGCCCGTACTCCGAGTCGATCTGGCCACGGACCGGCCAGCTGAGCGGCAGGGCGTTCATGACCTTGCCCATG
>VBKF01000105.1 GCA_005888095.1 Deltaproteobacteria bacterium
GACGCTCCGCGACATCACCGAGCGCAAGCGGACGGAAGAGGCAGGACGACAGCATCAGGCCGAGCTGGCACACGTGCTCCGGGTCGCGACCATCGAGCATATGGCGAGCGGGCTCGCGCACGAGCTGAATCAGCCCCTCACGGCGATCGCCAACGAGGTCGAGGCATGTGCGACCTACGTGCGCGAGGGCAAGCTGGAGCCGCCCCGCCTCCTCGCGTTGCTCGAGCACGCCGGAGCCGAAGCGCTACGGGCCGGCGAGATCGTGCACCACCTGCGCGAGTTCGTGCAGCGGAGCCCTGCGCGCATCGAGACGACGGACCTCTCCAAGGTTGTCCACAACGCGATCCAGTGGTTCGTCCGGGAAATGGAGCAGGCGCAGATCACGGTGCGGCTCGAGCTCGCGTCGCAGGAGCTGCGGGTCTTCGCCGATCGTATCCAGATCGAGCAGGTCATCGTGAACATCCTGCAGAACGCGATCGACGCCATCCGCGAGGCGACCCACGATACCGGGGAGATTCGCATTCACACGTCGCGGACCGATGACGGGATGGGCGAGGTGACCATATCCGATACCGGCACCGGGTTTCGGGCCGGGGCGGCCGAACGATTGTACGAGCCCTTCTTCACCACCAAACCACAGGGTATGGGGATGGGGCTGGCCATCAGCCGCAGCATCGTCGAGCTGCACCAGGGCCGACTCTCGGTGGCCCCCAGCGCAGCGGGGGCGGGCACCGCGGTGCGATTGGCTCTGCCGCTCGAGGAGAGGGTGTTGCGCCTCACGTCCGCACATTCCCCCCCTCATAAGGGAGGTCGACATGACGGCTGAGCCGACGGTGTTCGTGGTCGACGACAATCCGGCAGTCCGCAAGTCGCTGCAGGCACTCATGAACGCGGCGAGCCTGGCGAGCGAAACGTATGCGTCGTCCGAGGAGTTCCTCGAGACCTACGACGCGCGGCGCCCCGGCTGCCTGGTCCTGGACGTCCGCCTCCGGGGGCGCAATGGTCTCGATCTGCAGGACGAGCTCCGCAGACGGAACGCGAGCGTACCCATCATCGTCATGACCGGCTACGGCGACGTCCCCACCTCCGTCCGCGCGTTCAAAGGCGGCGCGATCGACTTCCTCCGGAAGCCCGTCCCTCCGAAGGCGCTGCTCGAGCGCATCCGTGAGGCCCTCAGGCTCGATGCGCAGGCCCGCGACGCGACCGCGCAGCACGCCGAGCTGGCCGACCGCATCGCGCGACTCACTCCGCGCGAGCGCCAGGTCATGGACCTGCTGGCCGTGGGGAAGAGCTCCAAGGGCATCGCGACGGCACTGGACATCAGCGTGCGCACGGTGGAGAGCCATCGCCGCACCGTCTTGAGGAAGATTAACGTCTCCTCGGCGGCGGAGCTGGCCCGTGCGGTCGCCCGGCTGCAGCCGTAGCACCCCCGCAGTTCTACGTACGCATCAGTATGTCGGTACCTCATCGCCGCACTCGAGCTGGCTCTGCGTTGCGCGCACCGCGGACTCCGGGGGAGGCGAGGAGGTTCGCCTCTTCCAATCGGCGGACACGTCGCGTCGTCAGCGGGCTGCGGCTTCCGGGTCGCCCGTCGGCCCCGCGTCCTGGGCGGCGGCCTGCTTGCGGAGCGTCATCACGAGTGCGCCGTCGGCGTCGTAGCCGGCGCTCGATCCTTCCTCGACCACGAGCTCAGGGAGGCGAAGGGGTTGCGAGCGGATCCGTCGGCCATCCGCGTCGCGCGCCAGCACGACCGTCTCGCGGCCCGCGAACCGAATCTCGACCGACCCGGGCTCGACATCTCCGGACGCCTGGATGCGCAGGAGAATCGCATCCGGCGTCTCGCTGACGGAGACCGCGAGCGCGGCGGACGCGGCGCCGGGGCGGTCGTCGGGGGAGGTGCCGGGATCGCTGGCGCTCACCCTCGACGTTAGGAGGACGAGCAGAAGGAACGCGCCGGCCACGCGAGACATGCGCTTCTCGTCGCCTTTGGCAACGCGCGCGAACCTGCGCTGGTACTCCTCCAGCTCCGTCTCTCGGTGCATGGCCTGCGCCACCATGTGGGCCGCGTGAGCGAGCACACCGTGAGCGCGCTGCGCGCTTTCCGCCGGATTGTTCCTCTTCGGCCCAGGCTGCATCATTCGTCCCTCACCGGGTTCCACTCACAGCCATGCTGGCCCGGCGAATCGACCTCGCGCCGGTAGGTGGCCTCGATCGCTTCGGCTTCCTTGCGCCCCGCCTCTTCGGCCTCACGCGAGCCCCTGCGTGAGCTGACCGAGCTCTTTTTAGCAGGTGGCCAGGGACCCGCGAATCCGGGACACTACGCGCGGTTATCTGCGTGCGTAGTTCTCCGCGCCCTACGTCCGGTTCCAGGCGGCCGCCGCCCGGGAGAGGCCCGATGCGACCGGTGAGATCGACGTCCAGACCTCCACCCGCGCCCTCAGGAGCGTCATCGCGAGCGCCTTGTGGCCCATCAGCTCCTGCACGGTGCCGAGGTCGACGCCCGCCATCCTCCGCCTGCTCGAGGTCGCCCCGGTGGAGCGCGATGGCGCCGAGCGCCACGAGCACGCGGTGCTGCCGCGGCTGGTACCGCAGGGACCCCTCGTACTGCCGCTCCCCCTCCGCGAAGTCACCGCGCCAGACCGCCGCGAGCGCGAGCACGTTGCGCGCCGCGACGTTCTCGGGCGCTGCCGCGATCAGCTTCACGAGCACACCTTCTCGGCGGAGTCCCACCGCCCGTCCCGCGCCAGCTGTCGAGCCTTCTGGAGCTCGGCATAGGCGGAGCGAACCGCGGGTCGGAGCGGAGGAGCGGTAGCCGCAACAACCCTGACGCACACCAGGGTGCGGAGAAATGCCCAAGAATTGTGGATCGCAGTGTCGGCATCTGCTGCCCGGGGAGCGGTAGCGACCGTCGCGACGATTGCGACGGTCGTGCAGGAGCATTCCTTGGACCGGGTGGGGGGGACTCACTTCTTCGGGAACAAGAAGATGAACGCGAACCGGATACCCCAGTCGGGCGCGGCGGTCGGGCCCTCTGCGTACCACTTCGGAGCGAGCTGGAGGCTGATCGGCTGCCCAGCGATCTTGAGCACCTGGCTGACGGGGGCGATCAGGGGGACCGTCCACTTGGTTTGCGTCCAGTCGTACGCCGACTCCGTCTGGAAGCCGAAGCTGGTGTAGGTCTTCGTGGTGTACGACACGAACGGCTGGAGGAACGTCTGGCTCACGTGCGCGTGGTCCTCGTCGCCGGCGACGGACCAGACGTGGTTCACCAGCGCGCCGTACGTCCAACCGCTCGCCTGGCGGAGGGCGACCGCCGTGGGACCGACACCGAACTTGCCCGCCCCGAGGAAGTCGTTGGTCGCCGATGGGAACTGGAGGACGGGGCCGGCGCCGCAGATGATCCCGCCCGGGCCCGGGGCCTTCGGCGAGAAGAACAGGCTCTGCACGATGTCGCCGAGACCGTCCTGCGTCGTCGGGCCGATCGTGTCGGTCTGATGGATGATCGGGACGATCGTTCGCGAGATGACGTTCCAGTTCTCCGAGATCGAGATCGGAATGACCGGCTGCACGTTGACCAGGTAGCGAAACCCCTTGCTCCCCTGACCGGCGCCCCATTCGAAGTTGCTCTGGAATGGAACGCTGATGAGCGCCGCGATCGGGTTCTGCAGCTTCTTGGCGAGTTCGGCGGTATCCTCACTCGCTGCAGGCGGCTCATCTTCGGCGAAGGCCGCGCCCGCGAGGAAGATGCCGACGAGGATCGCGAAGGCGAGCGCCGACAGCCGCCGCATGGGCCGTGAGTCGAGCTTCAGCACCGTGATGCCATCAATTACCAGTGCCCGGTGAAGCGGTCTTGCCATTCCGGCGGGCACGCGGGTCACCAGTTTCAGCCGCGCCAGGCGAGACGCAACGAGCTGCCCGACCTCAGGTTCGGCGCTACGGTTCGGCTGGTGGGGGATGGGGAGGTAAGGGGGGACGTGCGAGTTTCCCTGCGGCTCGCGCGGCGAAATTCGCGCGGAGCGACGCCGGTCCATCGCCGAAAGGCACGGGTGAAGTGGGCATGGTCCGAGTAGCCAAGATCGAGCGCGATATCGAGAACGGTGGCATCCGTGCCCTGGAGCAGATGGACCGCGGTGTCGAAGCGCGCCTGCGCAACCAGACGCCCGTAGCTCAACCCCCCCTCGGCCAACCGCCGTTGCAGCGCACGGATGCTCGTGCCGATCGCGCTCGCGGTGACGCCGATGCGGGGGCAGTCGGACGAGGACAGCGTCGCGATCACCTGCAGCACCGATAGCGGGAAGTCGCCCGCTGGACCCGATGCCCGCCATGCTTCGATGTCCCTGTCCCCGATCTGGCGAGCCGCCGCCGTCCGCACGAGCGGCCGAGTCAACAGGGACTGCGGGAACGTGAGGGCGGGTTCCCTTTGTCGGAAGACGATCCTCGCGTCGCGCACGACATCGGGGTCACGCAAGCCGTCCGTCCTGGTCGTCTCGAGCACCACGTCATCCCGCCGCCAGCGTGGTCCGGCGGCGAGACGCAGAACGTTGAGCGCCAGCATCAGGCTGTAGTCATCCGCTTGCCAGTGTGTGTCCGCGAGGCCGTCGACGAACCGATGACCCAGCCGCACTCGATCGCCGTCGTGCACGAGCCAAGCGTGCCCACCGGAGCTGAAGACTGCCAACGTGTTCATCGCGGTCTGGATCGCGTCATGGACTGTGCGCGAGCGGTGAATCAGGTGGCCGAAAACCCCGAGCGCGTCGATGGATGCGTGGTGTCCGGCGAGGAGCCCGAGATTTCCGACGCCGCTCATCCGCGCCGATTCCTCCATGAAGCCTAACGCTTGGGAAACGGAGAGCAGGTCTTCGGGATCGTCGAACATGGAACCCGAGAGGTGCGCGCGCGCAAGGAGCTGCTCGACGGGCGCGCCGATGCTCCGGAGAAAGGAGACGACGGGTATCAACCAAGCTACGCGGATGAGCGCGACGGGCTGCGACCGGGGACCTGCCCCGAGCTTGTGCATGGCCCGCGACGGTATGCGGGTCCCGTATGAAAGTCCTGAAAGGACCAGGAAATATCTCGGAAACTCCCCCTTGCTTGTATTGGCGCAGGTCGTGTGCCACTGCTCGCCCATGGCCGATCCGGGGGGCGTCGCGCCTCCCCCGAGGGTTCGGGGCGAAATTCGCTTCGCGCCCTACCGCCTCGACTTGGACGCCGGATTGTTACGGTCCGGTGACAGAGCGATCTCGCTACGGCCGAAGACCTGGGCCGTGCTCCGCTACCTCGCCGAACGCCCCGGCGTGCTCGTGACCAAGGAGGAGATACTCGACGCCGTCTGGGGGAGAATCACCGTCACCGAAGCCACGCTCACCAAGTCGATCGGGGAGATCCGTGACGCATTGCACGACGAGGTCCGGCATCCACGATTCGTGGAGACGGTGCATCGGCGGGGCTTCCGGTTCGTATCCACCGGCGAGGCGGCAGGGGAGCCTCGCGATTCCGGCTCCGCGGCGCATCCGCCGGCCCACCTCGTCGGGCGCGAGACGGAGCTGATCCGTCTGCATCAACTCCTCGAGGTTGCCGCCGGGGGCACCCGACAGACGGTGTTCATCACCGGAGAAGCCGGGATCGGCAAGACGACGCTCGTCGAAGCGTTCCTCGCCGCCGTTGCCAGCCGATCCGGTGCGGGCGAGACCATAGTTGCGGCGGGACAGTGCGTGCGCCGGAACAGCGGCCAAGAGCCTCTGATGCCGGTCCTCGAAGCCGTCGGGCGTCTGGCGCGTGGGCCGCGCGCGGCGCGGGTCGTGCAGCTGCTGCGCGAGCACGCACCGGCCTGGCTCATCCAGCTTCCCTGGCTCGTCGAGCTGGGAGAACTCCAGGATCTGCGAGCCGGTCTTTCCGGCACCACGCCCGAGCGCATGCTGCGGGTCTTCGCTCAGCTCGTCGAGGAGCTGACCAACGACGTCACGCTCGTGCTCGTGCTCGAGGATCTGCACTGGGCAGACGACAGCACTGTCGACCTAGTCTCGATCCTCGCCCAGCGCCCCGAGCGTGCGCGGCTTCTCCTGCTCGGCAGCTACCGCGCTGCCGAGGCGATCGCCAACGCCGGGCCGTTCGACGGGATGCGGCGCCTCCTCGGCTTGAAGCACCGCTGCGTGGAGCTGCCGCTCGACCTCCTCCCGTTGTCGGGCGTCGAGGCCTACCTGGCCGCCCGATTCGGTGGTCCCGGAACGCCGGCTCCGCTCGCTCGGCTCCTGCACGCACAGAGCGAGGGGAATCCGCTGTTCCTGGCGACGGCGGTCGACCACCTCGTGGCTCGCGGCTGGCTCGAGCAAGGCGACCAGGGAGCCATCGTCGCAACCGACTTCGAGACGCTCGAGCGGTACATCCCGGGAAGCCTCCGTGACCTCGTCGAGTTGGAGGTCCGCGGCCTGGAGGAGTTCCAGGTCGCGGTACTGGAGGCCGGGAGCGTCACGGGCCCCGAGTTCGGCGCCCAGGTGGTGGCGGCGGCGCTCGAAGCGCCCGTCGAGCAGGTAGAGGATGCGTGCGAGCACCTCGTGCGCGCGCAACGGTTCCTGCGCTCCAGCGATACCGAGGCATGGCCCGACGGCGCCGTCGCCGCTCGCTACGCCTTCGCGCACGCTCTCTACCAGCGCGTGCTCTACCAGCGCATCCCTGCCCGGCGACGCCAACTCCTCCATCAACGGATCGGCGAGCGGCTCGAGACGGGCTTCGGGGACAGGGGCGCGGAGGTCGCCGGCGAGCTCGCGGCGCACTTCGAGCGAGGCCGCGTCCCCGGACGGGCGATTCCATGGCTCGAAAGTGCTGCGGAGTCCTCGGCGCGACGCTTCGCTCCACGCGAGGCCGCCAACTACATGCGACGGGCGCTCGGACTGCTGGCGCACGAGCCGGAGGGACCAGAACGCTGGCGGTGCGAGATTCGGCTATGCTCTTCACTGGGCGCTGCCGTGATCGCCACGAACGGGTTCGCGGCCGAGGAGGCATGGACGAGCCTCGCACGAGCACATGACCTCGCTGCCAACATGGGAGGCGCGGTCGAGTTCTTTCATGTCGCCTACATGCTGCTAAACGCCAGCCTCGCGCGCGCCGACGTCGCTCAGACGCCGCGCCTCACGGAGGAGTTCGCGCGGGCGGCGGAGCAGGTCGGCACACAGGAGGCTCGTCTCGTCGCCGCTATGCTGACGGCGAACGCCGCATTCTGGGAGGGCCGATACGCCGACGCAGCCGCCCTGGCGGATCTGACAAGAGCCGACCCGACGATCCTCGGGGGTTCCGTCCCGGGCGAGAACCCCGTCGTCTGGGCGCACGCCGTGGAGGGCTGGCGCCTGTGGCTCCTCGGCCACCCCGACCGGGCTTCAGCGTCCGCCCGGGCCGCGATCACGTGCGCCCGCTCGCAACCGAACCCGGTAAACCTCGCCATGGCGCTGGCCCTCGCGGCGCCCGTCCACCTGTGGCGTGGCGATCTGCACGACGCGAATATAGTCGTCGAGGAGGGGCTCCGCCTGGCGGGCGAGCACGGATTCGGGCTCTGGCTCGCCATGCTCCGCAGCGTAGCCGGAGGGATCCATCTTCGCCGCGGGGACGCCGACGCCGCCGTCCGCGACCTCCGTGAGGCGCTGGTGGATCTCCGTCGCATCAGTGTCTGGGTCCACGTCCCCTCACTGCTGACCGGTCTCGCCGAGGCCTGGTTGCAGCTCGGGCAGCTCGCCGAGGGGCTCGCGGCGGTCGACGAGGGACTCGAGATGGTGCGTACGACGCTCTGCCGGTGGCACGCCCCAGAGCTTTGGAGGATACGCGGTGAGCTGCTCGCGGCCCAGCGCGAGCCGCGGGACGCCGTCGATTCGTCCTTGGAGCGCGCGCTCGAGACGGCGCGCGCACAAGGGGCGCGCGCCTTCGAGCTCCGGGCGGCTACCGCCCTCGCACGCCGGCTCGCGGCTCGGGGCCGGAAGGCTGAAGCTCGCGCGACGCTCACCCTGCCATACGAGGCCTTCACCGAAGGCCGCGACACCGCCGACCTCGGCGCAGCGCGCGCGTTGCTCCGTGAGCTGGGCTGACGCCGACCTGACGCACGGCGCTCCTGGCAGAGTAATTTCCGGGATCTTTCCGTCGGTTGTGGGGACTGGCAGGCGCCGGGCGCCTAGGCTCGCGCCGTGGGAGGTGACGACGAGCGTGCCGGAGTCGGTGGGGGACCGGGCGGTTCCTCCCTGCCCGTGTCGAGATCTTTCGTCGTCCAGCTCACCGTCGACACGGTGCCGGCTTCCCGGGGGTTCCGGGGCCGCGTCGAGCACATCGAGTCCGGACGGTCTCGACGGTTCGCCTCGCTAGAAGACCTCGGGGCATTCATCGGGGAGGTGCTCGAGGCGAATCAGAGCCGCGAGGACGTCTGAGGAGGACGAGCCGCGCTCACGGGGTCTCGAGCACTGCGTTCAGATGCGCCGCGACCGCCGCGTTGTTCCGTATCCCCATGTGCGTCTCGTCGTAGCCGAAGATCTTGAGGCGGTCGTGGTGGCAGCGCGCGCTGCGGGTGCTCGCGGCGACCGTCGCGACCGCAGCCCTGTGCGCGGCGCTCGCCGGCTGGCGACTGTCCCGGGGCCCGGTCGAAATCGGCCTGCTTACACCGATCCTGGAGCGCGCCCTCAGCCGCTCCGATGGCTCGCTCGCCGTCCGCATCGGGAGAACAGAGCTCGCGTGGGCCCCCCGTGATCACACGGTCGAGCTCCGCGCTCGCGACGTACGGCTCCTGTCGGGGACGGTTACGGTCGTTTCGGTCCCGACCCTCGAGGTCGAGCTGAGCCTCCGGGCGCTCGTCCATGGAAGGGTGGCGCCGCGGGAGGTCGAGCTTCGCGGGCTCGAGCTCACGCTGGTGCGCGAGAAGAACGGCAGGATCGGTCTGGTTCCGGGGAAGAGTCTGTCGGAACCGGACGAGAGCGTGATGCTGGAGACGCTCCTCGGCTCGGGTCCCTCCGGCGGTCCCCTAGCCCAGCTCGAGAGGATCGCCCTACGGGAGGGACAGCTGGCGTTCCTCGACCGCGAGCGCGACGACACGTGGCATCTGCGCGCGGTCGACCTCGCGGTGCAGCGATCCGAGGCGGGCATCGCCCTCCGGCTGGCCGGCGCTCTCGAGGTGGGAGCGGCCCTCGTACCCCTGCGCCTGGACGGGCTCTACCACCCGGATCCGGCGCGTGCGACGGGCACGCTGTCCTTCGAGCACATCGAACCCGCCGCCCTCGCCCCGCGCGTGAGCTGGCCCGCGCTCACCGAGCTGCTCGCGCGGCTCCGGCTCCCCGTGAAGGGGTCGGTCGCACTCGAGCTCGACGGCTCGCTCCGACCCCGACGGGTACGCCTCAGCGCGGAAGGCGGGCATGGCTCCATCGTGGCTACCGAGCTCCGGGCACGCGTGGTGCCGATCGAGCGGCTTCGGGGCCACGTCACGCTGGAGCTGGAGGAGAACGCGCTGGCGGTCGAGGACGTGGTCCTCGACCTCGGCGGGCCGACCGTTGGCTTGGTGGGGCGGGTCGGGCTGGACAAGGCGCGCACGCTGGACGCGCAGGTGACGGTGTCGAAGGCGACCACCGCCGACCTCCTCCGCTACTGGCCCGCGGAGACTCTGCCCGACGTCAGAGCCTGGATAACCTCGAGCCTCACCGCCGGACGGGTGCGCGACGGACGCCTACAGGTGAGCGGCCGACTCTCGGACTCGGGCGGCCCCGACATCGATGCCGTGAGCGGCGTGCTCGGCTTCGAGGGCGTCGGCGTCCGGCTTCCGGCGAAGATGCCACCCGCCAGGCGCCTCTCCGGAACTGTGACCTTCGATCGTGCTGCGTGGGACGTCGTGGTCACCGGCGGGTCGATCGCAGGGCTCGACGTGGTTCGTGCCTCCGTGAAGCCGCCGCGGCGGAGCGCACGAGAAGCGCGGGTCGCCGTCCGCGGAACGATCTCCGGTCCACTGTCGCGTGCCCTCACGCTCGTCGACGCGAGCCGTCCCGACTTCGCGGCCGGCCTCGGACTCGATCCCGGCGAGATCTCGGGGTCGATGTCGGCGGACGTCGAAACGAGCTTCGCGCCAGGCGGTGCTCTCGACCCCGCACAGCTCCCGCTCGTCGTCTCGGCCCGGCTGCATGACGTCTCCGTACCGCGCGCGTACCGGAGCGCACCGCTCACCGCCGGCGACCTCGCGGTCGAGCTGCGCGGACGCGCCCTCGAGGTGAAGGGCCAGGCTTCGCTCGCGGGGGCCCCGCTGTCGATCGCCTGGCGCCAGAATCTCGGCGACGGCACGCAACGGATCGACGTGTCCTGGCGGGCGGACGCGACCGCCCGGACCGCGCTCGGCTTCGACCTCCGTCCATGGATGGATGGACCCGCCGACGTGCGCGCGTCCGCCGAGCTCGCACGCGGCGCGGGGACGGTCGACGTCTTCGCCGACCTCGCTCGGTCGGCCCTCGCCTTCCCTGTCCTCCCGGTGTCCAAAGCCGCTGGCACGCTGGGGAGTGCCGAAGCTCACCTCGCCGTGAGCGCCGGATCTGTCACTCGTATCGACCGCGCGCTCCTCCGGACCGAAGGTCTGGAGCTGCGAGGCCACGCGACGCTGGCCGCGGGCGAGGCGAGCGTGCGGACGCTCGACGCGGAGGCCACCCTCGGACCCGTTCCTCCCGCTCGGACGTCCGCGCATCTCGCGCTCTCCGTCCGCCCCGGGACGAAGGGGCGCGCACTCGTGGTGACCTCGGACGATGCAGGCACGCTCTTCCATGCCCTCGGACCGGAGTCCTACGCGCGGGGCGGCCGGTTGCGCTTTGAGGGCTTGCTGCCTCGCCATGCCGCCGCTCTGCCTTTCGAAGGACACCTCGACGTGCGTGACATCACGATCACGCGGGCACCGCTCCTCGCACGCGTCGCGACGCTCGTTTCGCTGACCGGGGTGATGAAGTCCCTTGCCGACGGCGGCATCGCGCTCCAGGCGGTGACGGCGGACATCCGCCATCGCGACACGACGCTCACCATCACGGACGGCACGGCACAGGGATCCGAGCTTGCCCTTCTCGTCGCCGGAACCGTCGACCACGCGGCGGAAACGATGGACATGCGCGGCACGCTCGTTCCATCGTACTACGGCCTCAACGCCGCCGGCGCACGAGTTCCCGTGATCGGCGAGCTTCTGAGCGGCTCCCAGCACGCGGGGATTCAGGCCTTCGACTTCACGGTCCAGGGTCCGCTGGCGTCGCCGCAGGTCCGGGTGGATCCGATCACGGGGCTCGCGCCCGGGCTGCTCAGGGATATCGGGCGACGCCTGCGCACCGACATGCGTTTGCCCGGCGGAAGCAGGCCGTGACGGCGCGGGGCGTGGTCGTCAGCTCGCCACCGCCTCCAGCGCGCCCTCACTCTCCTCGATCTCTTCCGCACCGTCCGGGGTACAGATCGCGATCACGGACGCGTAGCTCAGGTCGAAGCGCTCGGCGATGTCCCGAGGCTTCCAGCCCGTTGCCCGAAACTCCCGGATGCGCGCATTCCGATCCTCCCTGAGCCGGGCCGAGAGGGCCCCCGGGTGACGTGAGGCCCCCTGGCGGGCGACGACGGGTGCCGACGGACGGAGCAACTCCACCCGCTCGAGCACGAAGCGACGGAGGCGGTGTGCGGGTAGCCCCAGCCAGGCGCACACGTTCTCGAACGCGAACGGCTCGCCGACGTTGGCCCTGGTGATCCACCTGCGCGCCTCGGCCGCGAGCTGCGCGCGTTTCGCCTGCCGCCCTCCAGCCTCTCCGAGCGCGCACCGCACGGCCTCCATGAGGAGCGCGCGCAGAAGGCCGCGCTCGCCGTCTGCCCGCCGGAGCGACATCGGCACCCAACGCTCCGCTTCGACATCGGCTGTCATCGCTCACCCTCCTTCGGGCTCGCCCCCGGGAAGTCCGGGCAGCAGAACCGCCTGAAGGGTCAGGGGAGCAAGGCGCGTTCCCCGCCCCTCCGACGGTCGAGACGGGGCGGGCAGCCCGCATCGCGGGTCAAAAGGACCCGAGGGTCCAAACGGCCCACGCTTGGCGGGGCACGTTTTCCACGCGCTCGTCACTTCCACCGGCACATCATCTGCAATCCCGGTCTTCGGGCGCGGCGAGGACGCCAGGAGAACAACAAGCAGATGGTCAGAACCGGACGTGCCGGTGGTGCGGGCCTCGCTGCGCCCCCTCCCAACCCCCGGCTCGGAAACGTTCCCGGGCCGTCTTCGGCGCCGGGGACGGCCAGCGAGCCGTCCCCGGGCCCCGCCGCTCGCCAGCCGTGGCGAACGCGCGACGATCCCTACTGGGTCGAGTGGCGGTCTCAGATCGGGCGCGGGTGAAAGAGTTGCGCGAGCTGACCGGTCTATCCCAGGAGCGAGGTTCGACAGCCCTTGATGCCGGTCGCGGCGACGTTCGCCGCGGCCATGCCCCCGGTGACGGCCCCCTGGGCGGCCGCACCGGCGCCCATGGTGATGGCCGCGCCAGGCATCTCGCCGCTGTCGGCATGCGTGTCGAACTAACGGACCGTCACCTCGACGCGGCGGTTACGGGTCCGGCCCTGGGCGGTCACGTTCGCGGCGGCCGGCGATTCCGTGCCGTACCCCTGCGTGACGATCCGCGACGCGTTGATTCCCTGCCTACCGAGGAAGCCTGCCACCGCCCGGGCGCGGTCCTCGGAAAGGGAACGGTTCTCCGGCTCGTTGCCCGTCGAGTCGGTGAAGCCCTGAACCAGGATGACCGCCTCGGGGTACGGCTGCATCTTCTCGACGAACCAGCGCAGGTCCCGCTGTCCATCGTCGCCGATCACGGCGCTGCCGACGGCGAAGTAGACCACGGAGGCGTAGCGCCTGGCCTCGGAGTGCGCGGCCGCCGCCCGCGCCTGGGCGGCGCGTTGCTCGGCTTCGAGGCGCTGCGTCTCCTTGTTGTAGGCGCCTTGATAGGCCGATGGGCAGCCCTGCAGGATGAGCACGCCCACGCCGAGGACGACGCCCGTGATCGCCCTCATCGGCGCTTCCTGCCCTCGAACGCGGCGACCACCTCGTCGAGCGAGAGCACGCCGTCTTGGTCGACGTCCGCCACTTCGTAGTCGTGGAAGCGGACGCGCAGGAACTCCCGCATGGACACCCGGCCGTCGCGATCCTTGTCGTCGGCCGTGAAGTCGTCCGGGAAGGCGAGCTGCTTCAGCTCCTGGGGATCGAGGAAGCCGTCCTTGTTCCGGTCGGCGCTGAAGAAGACCTCCGTGATCCGCGCCTGGAACTCCGCATGATCGACGACGCCGTCCTGGTTGATGTCGGTCTCCGCGAACGCCACCCGCGGGTCGTGCTTCGGCGCCGCGTCGTCGGCCCGGGCCGGGAGGACGGCGACGGTCAGCCCGCCGACGACGATCAACATCGCTGTCACGCGCATGATGGATTCCTTCAGCTCTGGATCTGCCACGAGCCGTCCGACTGGCGACACGCGGTCCCGTAGGCCTTTTCCTGCTGGCCACCCACCACGATCGTCTGCCGGTACTCCCGGCAGTACTGGCCGTTGGCGAGCTGGTAGGTGCGCGTCGGCGTGATGGAACCCGAGTTGCCCGAGTCGGGGTTCTGCCACACCGTCGGCTGGCCGGCCTGGTTCTGCTCGAACGCCCGCTGCGCCGCCTGGGCCGCCATCCGCTTATCGCGGACGTCGAGCCGGTTGCCGACGAAGCCACCGATCAGCGCGCCGCCGAGGCCCGCCCCGACGATCGCTCCGGGACCCCCGCCCGCCGCCGCGGCGATCCCGGCGCCCGCCGCCGCCCCGAGGACGGTTCCGAGGACGGCTTTCGGGTTGTTCTCGTAGGTCTGCGTCATGGTGGCGCAGGACGACACCATAGACGCGAGAGCCAGTAAGGGGGCAAGCGACATGGCGGCTCGAAGCTGCATCCATCTCCTCCAGTACCGTTTGGCCGTCACCGTGGACCCGGTTTCCGTCGCGGTGCCAGGACGCCCTCGGCCGGATTCCGTCCGAGACGCCGGAAGTCCCGGGGCGTGCGACCCGTCCAGCGCAGGAAGGCACGCGTGAAGTGGCCGGCGTTCGAGTAGCCGATCGTGCGGCCGATCTCGCTGATCTTCCAGGCGGAATCCCGCAACATCTGCCGCGCCATCTCTGCGCGCGCCCGCGCCACCACCTGCGCGTACGTCACACCGTCCTCGCCGAGGCGGCGCTGCAGCGTCCGGGTGCTCATCCCGATCGCGCCGGCGACGAGCTGGATGTTCGGATAGCGCCCGGCGAACGAGCTCGAGACGACCTGGTGCACTTCGCCGACGAAGTCGCGCCGAGCGCTGGTGATTCGTGACGATCTTCCACCCGACATGCCGCGCCATCAGCTCGATGGCTGGACGTAGCGCGCGTCGCGGGCGGCGTCTTGCCATTCGGTGCCAGCACGGCGACCTCGATCGCGAGACGGCGCGCGCCGCCGCCAACGGTCACGAGCGTTCGAGCCGTGGCACGAGATGGCAAGAGGCGCGCGTCACGCGCTGATACGACGCCGAGGACCGGCGACCGGACTGGCCGCACGCCATGCCCATATCCCGAAGGACGGGCCGTCGGATGCCCGGCTTCAGCCTGCTGCTGGCCGGCATGTTCGGCGAGCTCATGATCGCCCCGCTGTTCGGCAGGAGCGGCGGCGGGCTCGGCCCGGCCCGCGTGATCACCGCGGTCATGCTGCTCGCGGCGCTTTCGGTGGTCGGGGGGCCGTGCGGCGCTCGTGCTCTTCATCGGCGCGATGATCGCGCACGGGCTGGCGAGCTTCTCGAGCGCCTCATTCGTCGGTGGTCGCCGCCGCGACGTCGCGTTTCGTGTTCCTCTGCTACGCCCTCGGCGTCGTTGTCTGGCACGTTTCGAGGGATCCGGAAGTCACGCTCGACATAATCGCGGGCGCCGCGTGCGCATACATGTTGCTCGGCGCGGTCTGGGCGGGTCTGTATCAGCTGGTCGAGCACGCGCGACCGGGCTCCTTCGATATCCCCAGCAGCTGGATACCTCCCGACCGGAATCCGCAAGCCGCGCTCGTGTACTTCAGCTTCGTCACCCTGGCCACCGTGGGCTACGGCGACGTCAAGCCGACGAACCCGGGAGTAGGTGGCCTCTGCGTCGCCGAAGCGCTCGTGGGTCAGCTGTACCTCGCCATCATGATCGGCCGCATGGTGGCGCTCCAGATCACACGGCGGGGCGTCTGACCCGCGGCCCGCACGGCTCTTGGCGCGGAATGGCAAGACTTGGACGAGTTAATCGGGAATCACTCGGACCAACGGAGAGGAGGTCGATTCATGACGGAACGATGGACGGCCCCGGCGCTCATCGGCCTCGTGGCAGCCCTGCTGGGCTGCGCCACCCAGAAGCAGACGCTCGCGCAGAAGCAGGACGGGGCGGTTCAGGCCGCGCTGCAACGCGCGCGCTTCGACCTCAACTGTCCGTCGGCGACCGCGACCGTTTTGTCGAGTGACTTCATCCAGCCCGCCGTGCAGGGCCCGTGGGTGGGAGGTCTGGAACGGGCCGAGTACACGGTCGGCGTCGTCGGCTGCAACCAGCGCACGACGTACGTCGTCATGTGCCAGGTGGGTACGGATACCTGCTTCGCCGCCAATCCCGACGAGCGGTTCCGGCGGTAGCCGCCGATCGACTGATCGGTGTTCGGTGGTCGGTGCCGGTGCTCGATCGGCTGTCGCTCGACTTCGTCGGCGGCGTGCGCTACTGGCTGCCCTGGAGCCCGCTCCCGTCGATCCAGCCGTACCTGGGGCTGGGCTACCGGCTGGCCGCCTTCGAGCGCGATTTCGGCACGGACAACAGCATCGACCTGCAGTTCCGCGGTCCGACCAGCAGCGCGGGCTTCGTGTTCTGAGCCGCTGATCGGCGTCCGCTGCGGGATGGGGCTCCGGTTCTGAACGAATACCTCGTCGGCGCGATCGTCTTCGCCTGCATGTTCGGCGGCGCGCTCGGCGGCATGCTCGTCCGCCGGCTGCTGCCCGATCACCACCTGACGAAGGAGACCGAGGACGTCGTCAGGCTCGCCATCGGCATGATCGCGACCATGAGCGCGCTGGTCGTGGGGCTCCTTCTCGCCTCCTCCAAGAGCTCGTTCGACACCAAGGACAGCGAGCTGAAGCAATTCGCCACCGATCTGATCCTGCTCGACCGCCAGATGGCGCACTACGGCCCGGAGGCGAAGGAGGCGCGCGATCTATTGCGGCGCTACACCGCCATCAAGATCGACGCGATCTGGCCGAGCGAAGGATCGCATCGTGTCGTGGCCGACCCGAACAGCTGGAGACTCCTCGAGGACGTGCAGGACAAGCTCCGGGCGCTCACGCCGGCCAACGACTCCCAACGCTGGCTCAAGGAACGAGCGCTGCAGCTGAGCGGCGACCTGACGCGGACGCGTTGGCTGCTGCACGAGCAGCTCCAGACGTCGATCCCGAAGCCCTTCATGGTGGTCCTGATTTTCTGGCTCGCGGTCATCTTCGGCAGCTTCGGCCTGTTCGCGCCGGGCAACGGCACCGTGTCCATGGCGCTCTTCGTCTGCGCGCTGTCGATCGCCGGGGCCATGTTCCTGATCCTCGAGATGGACGAGCCCTTCGGGGGCGCCATTCGCATATCGAGCGCGCCCGTGCGCGACGCCCTCGCGCTGATGGGCCAGTAGGATGACCACGAGTTCAGCCTCACGGCGTTCCCCTTCAAGCGCGAGTCGAGCGAGATCGGTTTCCGCTGCCGGTCCCTGCTCGGCGTGCTCTACTTCCTCTCGGCGTCCGTGGAGCCGCCGGCTGCGGACGTCGCGGCGGGCCTGGTGACGGTCACGTTCATCCACTCGAGCAAGGAGCGGCCGCCGCGCGCCTACGTCGCGGCCCCGCATCGCGGCTGGTGGTTCTACATCGCCGCCGCCGACCAGAGCTCCAAGGCCACCTTCAGCCTGCTGAACATCCTGTTCTGGCTGCAGTCGGCGAGCGGCAAGGGCAAGTCTCCCCTCCTGACCCTGCCGGTCGGGGGCCCATGAGCTGGGTCCGACGCCACCGCATCCGGCGCTATCTGGCGTCGTCGCTGTGGATCATGCCGCTCGCGGGGATCTTGCTGGCGCTGGTGGCCGCGCCGCTCGTCCGCGGCCTCGACGCGGCGACGCGCTGGACTCTCCTCGGATTCACGCCCGAAGGGGCACGGACGGCGCTCGGCGCGCTGGTCGCGTCGACGCTCGGGTTCATCGTGTTCGCCTTCTCGATGATCCTCCTCGCCGCGGACCGTGCGTCACAGCGGGCCTCCGGGTGTACTCGTGGCCTTCGACGCCGGGGGTCTGGCCGCCGTGGCTCGTCGAGCAGACGCCGTCATCGCGCTGGTGCCGAGAGCGGGCGACTTCGTGGCGACCGAAGCGCCGCTGTTTCACCTGCTGTCGGGCGGCGACGGCCTCCGCGATGACGACCTCCGCGACCGGGTTGCGCTCGCCGCCGAGTGGGAGATCCACCAGGATCCCGCCTTCGCGTTCCGCATCATCGTCGACATCGCCTCGAAGGCGCTCTCGCCCGCGATCAACGACCCGACGACCGCCGTCATCGCGATCGACCATCTCCAGCATCTCTTGACGGAGGTCGCGCATCGCGAGCTCGCCGACGACGGCGTCGGCGATGCCACAGGGCAGCGGCGGCTCGTCGTCCGCACGCCGGACTGGGACGATTACGTGAGCCTCGCCGTGACCGAGATCCGCCTCTACGGGGGCAGCAGCATCCAGGTCGTTCGCCGGCTCCGCGCCATGCTCGAGAGCCTGGTCGAGACCTTGCCCCCGGGCCGTGCCGCGACGCTCGGCGAGGAGCTCGACGTCCTGCATCGCATGGTCGCTCGCCTCTACCTCGAGCCGGCGGACCTGGCGCGCGCCGACGCGGCGGATACGCAGGGGATGGGGGTCTGAGGCTCAGCGCCCGGGATCGGGAGCGATCAGCGAGCGGATGTCGACGTCGAGGGGCGTTCCCACGTGCTCTGCGCCGCGATCGACGCCCGGCTGTTCCCGATCGCGATCCGGGGTGCGGCCCTTTCTCGCCACATGGGCCAGGAGATCGCCGAGCCGGAACCACATTCCCCGCGTCCCCTCCTCCGCCCGGTCGGCTTCGGCGACCTGCGGACCGGACCGCGAGACCCCATGCAATGGGGCGTCGCGCGGACCCGCGACCAACGAGACTGCCAGGGCGATCGCGACGCAGGCACCCGCGTCACCCGCGTGAGCCGTGACTCTCCGCTGGATCCGGGCGCTAGTCATGATGACACCCTCCGTGCAGAACAGCGATAGCACCACCAGAGGCGGCCGTCTTGCCACAATGCGTCAGCGGGATCCAAAAGCATTCAATGGCAAGGCGCCGATGGTGGCTGCCGCCATCGGCGGGGCCGTCGCGTGGTGGCGCAGAATGGCAAGACAGCGCTGCGGGGAAGCCCCATACTGAAAGGCTCGAGAAAGCACATGAGAAGCGTCGTGCAGGGTGTTGTTGCGCTGGGCGTCGGCCTGGCCCTGGTGGGGCAAGCCATAGCGGCCGATCTGTTCGTGTATCCCCAGAAGGGACAGTCGCCGGAGCAGCAGAACAAGGACTCCTACGAGTGCTACAACTGGGCGAGGGCGCAGAGCGGGGTGGACCCCGGGGCGCCGCCGCCACCCGCCCAGGCAGGCCAGCACGCGCGCGGGGCGGTGGGTGGCGCCGCGCGCGGCGCGGCGGTCGGGGCGGCGGTCGGGGCGATCGCCGGGAACGCCGGCAAGGGTGCTGCCGCGGGCGCCGTGGTCGGGGGCGTCGGCGGCCGCCGACGCTCGGTGGCGGCCCAGCAGCAACAACAGCAGACGACCCGCAGCGCGTACGACCGCGCCTTCGCCGCCTGCATGGAAGGCCGCGGCTACACCGTCCGCTGAGGCAGGCCGGATCCGCCAGCGGGCGCCGCCGGAATGAATACGCGCCGTAGACCGACGACCCTCATTTGCGTCGGCGTTCTGATCGGCTTCACCGCCTGCTCGGCGCCGATCGGCGTCAAGCGCGTCGGGATGCGCCCCGTCTATCGGTCGCTCAGGGCGAACGCGCTCTCGACGGAT
Source organism: Deltaproteobacteria bacterium (assembly GCA_005888095.1). Classification (GTDB taxonomy): domain Bacteria; phylum Desulfobacterota; class Binatia; order DP-6; family DP-6; genus DP-3. The sequence continues at coordinate 19,072 of VBKF01000105.1, forward strand.
CGGCCGAGCGAGTGGACACGCAACACGGTCAACTCCTGGGGCCTCCTCAGGCGGTTCGACGACGACCCCGAAGGCGCGCTTGGCGCGCTCCGCGAGATCGTCACCAGCGGACGCGGCGCCAGCACCGAGCTCTTCGCTCTCGGCGAGCTCTCGTTCCTGCACGCCGAGGACACCGGAAAGAAGCCCTACTACTTCGCCGCGACGGTCTACATGTACGCCTTCCTCTTCCCCGGCGAGCGGCACGATCGGCCCGACGAGCTGGATCCGCGCACGCGCCTCGCCGTCGACTTCTACAATCACGCGATCGCGAGGGCGTTCGAATCACGCGACGGCCGCACGGTCGACCTCGCACCCGGTACCTACCCGCTGCCGTTCGGGGAGCTCGAGGTCTGGATGAACCCCGGCTGCCTCTACTGGGCGGATCGCCGCCTGGTCGACTTCGTCCCCATGGCCGAGCTGGCGGTCCGCGGCATGCGGAATCGCTATCGGTCCCCGGGAGTGGGCGCGCCGCTCGCCGCGCGCGCCGTCCCGCGCGAGGACGTCGACGTCGAGCGCAGCCTGGTCGGGCGGCGGGTCCGGGTCCCGGCGACGGCGCTGCTCCGGCTCTACGATGTCCACGACGGAATCGTCTCGGGGCGGCTCCGCAGCACGCTCGAGGTCTATACCGCGAGCGACGCCGAGACGGTCGCGGTGGAGGGCCGGACCGTTCCCCTGGAGTTCGAGGAGACCGCCACGATCGCCTCCCAGCTCGCGGAATCCCCGATCTGGAAGCGAGAGCTCTGGGGCTTCCTCGGCCGTGCCGAGACAGGCGATCGGCTCCCCGTCCTGGCGAGCCTGACGCCCTATCAGCGCGGGCGGATCCCGGTCGTCTTCGTGCACGGCACGGCGTCGAGCCCGGGACGCTGGGCGGACATGGTGAACGACCTGCTCGCCGATCCGTGGATCCGCCATCGGTGCCATTTCTGGTTCTTCATGTACGACACGGGCAATCCGGTCGCCTACTCCGCCATGCTGCTGCGCGACAAGCTGACCGACACGGTGTCGCGGCTGGACCCCGACAACCTGGATCCGTGCCTCCGCCAGATGGTTGTGGTCGGCCACAGCCAGGGAGGACTCCTCACGAAGCTGACCGTCGTCGACACGGGACCCCGGCTCTGGAACTCGGTGAGCCGTGTGCCGCTGGCCGGGGTCCCGGCATCGGACGAGTTCCGCACCCTCCTCTCCCGGGCGCTCTTCGTGCAGCCGCTCCCGTTCGTGCGGCGGGTGGTGTTCGTGGCGACGCCCCACCGGGGAAGCTTCCGCACCGGCGCCTGGGTGAACGGCATCCTCCGCCGCCTGGTGCGCCTCCCCGGCAACCTCGTCCTGATGTCCCGCGACACGTTGACGCAGGGAAAAGGGCTCTTCTACGCCGCGCGCACCACGGCGAGGCTCCCGACGGCGGCGGAGAACATGACGCCGGGGAACCCGTTCCTCGAGGGACTCGCCGCCATTCCCGTCGCCGACGGCGTGGCCTATCACTCGATCATCGCCGTGAAGGGCGACGGCCGCGCCGAGGACGGCAACGACGGCGTCGTGGCGTATCGGAGCGCCCATCTCGAGGGCGCTGCGTCGGAACTGGTTGTGCGCTCTTCGCACTCGACCCAATCCGAGCCGGCGACGATCCAGGAGATGCGACGCATCCTGCACGTCCACGGCGACGCGCTGGCGGCCGCGGGTCTGCACTGCGTGCCAGCGGCGCGATGAGACCGGTGCGTGCGAACCTCGATCTCGGCCGCCGTGCTCGTCGCCGCATTCGCGGCGAACGGCGCGTGGGCCGACGACGGCAACCCGCCACGACCCGCGCAATCGAATCTCGTGAAGTAGGCCAACGCGCCCATATCGAGCATTCTGCAGATCAGGATCCAGGATTCCTACGCCCCCGAATTCACCGATATCCATGGGCAGGGAAATACGGTGACGATGGCCGTGACCATGCCGCTCCCCGCTTACCGCCTGCTCCCTCTTCCCCAGCTTTCGCTGCTGACGATTCCGACCGCCATCACGCCGCCGGGCGGCTCGACGGGGTTCGGCGACCTCCGCTTGCTCGACATCGCGGTGCTCGACGCCGGCCACAAGATCATCTGGGGCGTCGGGCCGACCCTCGTCTTCCCGACGGCGAGCGAGCGCACGACGGGTCAGGGCAAATGGCAGGCCGGTCCGGCCGCAGCGATCGCATTCGCGCCCGCCGGGTGGCTGGTAGGCATCCTCGCCCAGAATCCCATTTCCTTCGCGGGAGATACCGACCGGAAGGATGCGAATGCTCTGTTCCTGCAGCCCTTCGCGACCTATCAACTCGGGAGGGGGTGGTTCGTCAGATCGCAGCCGCAGATGGTGTTCGATTGGCAAACCGGGAAGCAGGTGTTGCCCCTCGATTTCGGCTCGGGACGCGTGTTCAAGATTGGTCGGCAGCACGTGAGCTGCTTCGTCGAGCCGTTCTGGAACGTCTCGACGAACGGGTCGACGCCGCGATATGGGGTGAACTTTGGCGTCTCGCTGCTGTATCCCGACTTTTGGCAAGGGCGTTGAGCTAGAAATGAACCCGCGAGGTGGCGGCACGGCCGTCACGAGAAGCCGTCGCCGCGCCGTACCCGCAATTTCCCAGAGAGGGACAGCATGATCCGATCGGTGCACATGAGGAGCGGACTTGCGGTCGTGGTCGCCGCGGGCATCGTCGCGCTCAGCGGCTGCCCGACGACGCGGCAGACGAGGTCGGTCGAGAAGAGCGGCTTTCTCGGCGACTACTCGCAGCTCCGGGAGGGCGGGATGGGCGAGGCCCAGCTCGTCTACATCAAGTCCGGGGTCCCCTGGGCACGCTACAGCAAGATGGAGATCGACCCGGTGACGATCTGGACGTCGGGCGATTCAGACGTCGCCAGTGGTCCGACGTGCAGAACGCCTTGGACTACTGGTCCGACAAGCTGCGGACGCGGCTCACCGAGCTTCGCCAGGGGACCTGAGTCCATCCAGGGGTCTCGCCTTACATGAGATGGCTCCGGGGGGCACTCCTGGTGCCCCCCGCGATCGCCCTCGCCGGCGCTCTCGGCTGGGCGGGTCTCGCGCTCTGGTTCGACGGACCGGCCGCACGGCCGCTCGCGGGAGCGCTCGCCGCGGGCGTCGTCGTCGGGGCGCTCGCGCTGCTGATCCTCGTGCGACCGATGCGGCGCGCGCTCGGAGCGGTCCTCGTCCTCTGGCTCGCCGTGCTCGGCTGGTGGCTCCGGATCCCGCCGCGTGCGGATCGCGACTGGCAGCCCGACGTGGCCCGGGTCGCCACCGCCGACATGCACGGCGACGTCGTCACCATCCACAACGTGCGGGATTTCGACTACCGGTCCGAAACAGACTTCACGGAGCGCTGGGAGGACCGCACGTACGACCTGTCGCGCCTCCGGGGCGCCGATCTGTTTCTCTCCTTCTGGGGGCCGACGCTGATCGCGCATACGATCCTCAGCTGGGAGTTCGACGAGGGGAAGCCCCTCGCCATCTCGATCGAGACGCGCAAGGAGCGCGGCGAGGAGTACTCAGCGCTGCGCGGGTTCTTCCGCCAGTACGAGCTCTACTACGTGGTCGCCGACGAGCGCGACGTCGTGCGGCTGCGAACGAACTACCGCGGCGAGCGGGTGTTCCTGTATCGCCTCAGGGGCTCACCGGAGCTCGCCCGGCGGTTGTTGGTGTCGTATCTCGAGCAGATCAATCGGCTGGCGCAGACGCCGCGCTGGTACAACGCGCTCACGCATAACTGCACGACCACCATCCGCTTCCACGCGCAGCAGGCCGCGGTGCGGAACCCGCTCGACTGGCGCCTCTTCGCCAACGGCCGAGCCGACGAGCTGCTTTACGAGCGGGGCGACATCGACAGGAGCGTGCCGCTCGCCGCGCTTCGCGCGCGGAGCGACATCACGGCGAAGGCCCGGGCCGCCGATCAGGACGCCCGGTTCGCCGATCTGATTCGCGAGGGGATTCCATCGCGGCCGGACCCCAGGCGCTAGGCGTGAAGGGCTCCTCTCGCGGACGGCGGCGAGCGAGGCGGACCGAGCGCACGCGAACGGCGACATCGCGCACGCATGCTCCCGCCTTCTGGCGCGAAATGGCAAGCCGCGGGTGTGCAAGACCGCCTATCCTCCTCCTGTCCTCACGATGCGCGGTAGCGGTCATGCTCTGGACCCCCAGCCGCCGGATAGGAGACGCGGATCATGCAGGCCCCCTACGAGGTTGAGCAGGTGAACCCATGAAGCAAGAGCACACGATTCGCGCCGTCGGACTCGTGCTGGTGGCGCTGTTCTCTCCGGTTGCAGTCGTCCCCGCCGCTGCCGAGGATGCCGCCGCTGCACGGGTAGTGTATCCGACGGATCGTACCGTACTGCCGATCCCGGAGCCCGTGAATCCGCCCATCACTGTGCTCGACGTTCGAAACGCCACGCCTCCGCCACGGTTCGAGGTGAAGGCGCCGCAGAACGCGCCCAACGTTCTGATCGTCCTGATCGACGACATGGGGTTTGGACAGTCTGGCGCCTTCGGTGGGCCCATCCACATGCCGACGGTGGAGCGCCTCGCGGGCGAGGGGCTGCGCTACAACGAGTTCCACACTACAGCGCTCTGCTCGCCGACCCGCTCGGCCCTGCTGAGCGGCCGCAACCATCACGTGAACAACTTCGGTTCGATCGCCGAGACCGCGACGGCATTCCCAGGCCAAACCGGGCAGCGCCCGAACAGCGTCGCACCACTGGCAGAGATGCTGCGGCTGAACGGCTACAGCACGGCTGCCTTCGGAAAGTCGCACGAGACCGCTGCGTGGGAGGTGAGTCCATCGGGCCCGACCGATCGCTGGCCCACGCGTTCGGGTTTCGACAAGTTCTACGGCTTCATCGGCGGCGAGACCAACCAGTGGGCGCCGCTGCTCTACGACGGAATGATTCAGGTCGAGCCCTCGCACGACCCTCACTATCATCTCATGACTGACATGACCGACCAGGCGATCGCGTGGATGCGATACGAGAAGTCCCTCACGCCGGACAAGCCGTTCTTCATCTACTTCGCGCCCGGTGCCACCCACGCGCCGCACCACGTGCCGAAGGAGTGGATCGCCAAGTACAAGGGCAAGTTCGACCAGGGCTGGGACGCGGTGCGCGAAGCGACGCTCGCACGGCAGAAGCAGCTCGGCGTCGTTCCGCCGGAGACCAAGCTCGCGCCGAAGCCGGAGGCCATCAAGGACTGGGCGACGCTGACCCCGGACGAGAAGAAGCTCTTCGCTCGCGAGATGGAGGTCTTCGCCGGGTTCGGCGAGTACACCGACACGGAGATCGGCCGGCTGATCGACGCTATCGGAGACGTCGGTCAGCTCGACAACACGCTGGTCTTCTACATCGTCGGCGACAACGGGGCGAGCGCCGAAGGTGGCATGGTCGGGCTCTTCAACGAGATGACGTACTTCAACGGCGTGCACGAGAGCGTCGGGGACATCCTGAAGCACTACGACGACCTCGGCGGCCCGAAGACGTACGGCCACTACGCCGCCGGGTGGGCCGTCGCGGGTGACTCGCCGTTCGAGTGGACGAAGCAGGTCGCGTCGAGCTACGGCGGCACGCGCAACGGGATGGTGATCCGCTGGCCCAAAGGCATCCCGGCGAAGGGCGAGGTGCGATCCCAGTGGCATCACGTCATCGACATCGCCCCGACGATCCTCGAGGTGGCGGGCCTGCCCGAGCCGAAGAGCGTCGACGGAACGGTCCAGATCCCCATCGAAGGCGTGAGCCTGGCATACACCTTCAAGGACGCCAAGGCGCCGAGCCGGCACACCACCCAGTACTTCGAGATCTTCGGCAATCGATCGATCTACAACGACGGCTGGCTCGCGGGCACCGTCCACCGCGCGGCGTGGGAGTTCAAGCCGCGGACGACGCTCGAGAAGGACACCTGGGAGCTGTACGAGACTCGGACGGACTTCAGCCTGGCCAACGATCTCGCCGCGAAGAACCCGGAGAAGCTGAAGGAGCTGCAGGACCTCTTCCTCAAGGAGGCGGCGAAGTACCACGTGCTGCCCCTCGATGACCGGACCCTGGAACGCTTGAATCCCGCACTCGTCGGGCGGCCCGATCTCATGGCGGGCCGGACCTCACTGACGGTCTACGACGGTATGACCGGGATGTCCGAGAATGCCTTCATCAACGTGAAGAACCGGTCGCACGCGATCACCGCACACGTGGAGATTCCCAAAGGCGGGGCAAACGGCGTGGTCCTGGCTCAGGCGGGTCGGTTCGGCGGCTGGAGCCTTTACCTGAAAAACGGCAAGCCGACGTACATCTACAACTTCCTGGGGCTGCAGCGGTACACGGTGGCGGCCGAGCGGGCGCTGCCGCCCGGGAAGGCGACCATCCGTTTCGAGTTCGCCTATGACGGCGGCGGTGTCGGGAAGGGCGGCACGGGTAAGTTGTTGGTCGACGGCAAGGCGGTTGCGTCGGGACGGATCGAACGAACCCAGTGCTGCGCGTTCTCGGCAGACGAGGGCGCCGACGTGGGCGCCGACGAGGGCACGCCGGTGACCGAGGACTACACCGTGCCGGCGAAGTTCACCGGCACGATAGACGAGGTGACAATCGACCTGCAGGAGGTGAAGGCCGCCGACAGGGGCGAGGTCGAGGTCTCACGCAAGACTGCCGCGCTGAAGAAGGGGCTGTCCGACTAGGGAACGAACGGTCCATACCCACCGCCGGTTGCGCGGGTCTTGCCATTCCGCGCCTCCTAGTGGACACGGCCACGGTCGATGTGTGAAGAAGCATCGCCATGAGACTCGCGCATCTGGTCGTATGCCTCGGCGTGATCGGCCTCGCCGCCTGCTCGCCGCAGCGGCCGACGGTGCCGGCTGCGCCGGCGCTTCGCGTCGTCGTCCCCCTCAACACTCCGCCCTACGCCTTCCGGCAGGAGAACCGCCTCGTCGGCCTCGAGGTCGACTTCGCCCGCGAGCTCGCGGCGGCGCTCCGCCGGCCGCTCGACCTCGTCGAGACGGATTTCGGCGACATCATCCCCGCCGTCCAGCAGCAACGCGCGGACCTCGCCATGGCGGGGCTGACGATCACCCGGGCGCGCCAGGTCCTGATCGGGTTCAGCGACCCGTATCTTCGCTCCGGCCTGCTCGCCGCCATGCGTCGCGAGGACGTCCCGCGTTTCAAGAGTGCGAGCAGCGTCCTACGGACCAGCGAGCCGATCGGCGTGGTCGCAGGGACGACCGGGGACCGCTTCGTGCGCGAGCACGCCCCAAACGCGTCGGTGCTGACTTATCCAACTGCGAGGGCGGCGATCGACGAGCTGCGACAACGGCGCGTGACGCTCGTGGTGCACGACGCTCCGGTCGCCATCTGGTTCGCTGCCGGAGACGAGGCGAACATCGGCGTGCTCCTCGAGCTCCTCGACGAGGAGCACCTCGGCTGGGGAATGCGACGCGAGGACGACGGGCTCCGCGCCGCCGTGAACGGGGTGCTCGCACGCTGGCGCACGGACGGCACGCGGGAGCGCATCCTCGGCCGCTGGGTGCCGTACTGGCAGCGGCTCGAGGCGGGCACCCCGGGTCGGTAGGAACCGCTTTCCCGGTCGCGCCGGCGGGATCTACCGGATCGGCGCGTCGTTATCGCTTCGCGCTGCCGGGACTACCTGGGAAGCTGACGCTCGCTCCGCGCGAATCTACGCAACGCCGCGCGATAGCGGCGCAGCTGGGCATGCGCCTTCCTCGTCTCCTCGTTCTGCGAGGCACAGCGATCGAGCGCCCAGTAGGACCACAGCGGCTGCACGACCTCGTCGAGGTAGTCGGACAGACGGAAGACACCGCACGCCGCCAGGTAGGCCCGCCGCTCCTCGAAATCGCGCAGGACGGATGCCGACCGTGATCGTCGCGACCACAGCTTCCGGGTGCCGCGGCCCGAGCTCGTGACGAAGCTCGGCACCCCCGACGTCTGCACCGGTTGCCACGGCGATCGCACGTCTGCCTGGGCAGCGGACGTGATCGCTCACCGGCCCGGTGTGCACCGCCTCGGTACGCCGCACTACGGCGAGGCGATCTGGCGCGGGCGGCACGGCGCCGCCGATGCGACCCGCGCACTCGTGGATCTTGCCGAAGACGCCGACGCGCCGGGGCTGGCGCGCGCGACCGCCGTCGAGCTGCTCCGCGGCGAGCCGGCCCCGTTCGCACTCGAAGCGATCCGGCGCGCGGCCGACGCTACCGACCCACTCGTGCGCCTCGGCGCCATGCCGCCATCGAGGACGGCGATCCGCGCGAAGTCATCGAGATTGGGACCCCGCGCCTGGCAGACCCGCTGCGCGCCGTCCACCCAGACCTCGACCATGTAGGCGTCTCCGCTGACGTCACGGGAGACGACGCGCACATGCCGGCGGCGGTCCTGCGAAGCGCAGATCGGCCGGGGGCCAGGCAGACGGGCTGGCGCGAAATGGCAAGAAGCGTAGGGCGCCGATCGGGAAGACTGCCGCTCGGGCGGAGGCGACCGATGGACGAAGCCATTGACGGCCCCGGCACTGCTTGCCGCGGTGCTGAGCGCGAGCGGCTGCGCGACCCAGCAGCAGCAGCTCCAGGCGCCACAGGACGGAACGGTACAGACGGCCCTGCAGCGGCGCCGATTCGATCTCAGAAGCTGGGTGGCGGCCCTGCCCGGCTACGCGGTCCAACGGACGGCCATCCTCCTCGGGCTGGTGCGATGAAGAGATCGGGTCAGACCAAATCCTCACTCGAGGAAGGAGAAGAGCATGATCAGAAGACCGTTCGCCCTGGTGCCCGCGCTGTTTTTCGCGGGCGTCGCCGCCGCCCAGCAGTACCCGCTCATGGACATGATCGCCGACCGCGTCATCCAGAGGTACCGGCAGGCGTCCTGTGAGCAGCTGTGGGAGCGGAGAGGCAAGCCGAAACCGGAGGAGGAAAGGAACCTCATACAGATGATGCACGACGAGCCGCAGATGCGCACCGCGTTCATCAACAAAATAGCGGCTCCCGTCGCCAACAAGATGTTCGAGTGCGGCATGATCCCATGATCGCCGTACGCGGGCCGCAGCTTCCCGCCGCGCCCGTTCTTCGGCGACACGCACCTGCACACGTCATTCTCGATGGATGCGGGGGCGTTCGGCTGCCGCCTCGGCGCGCGGGACGCGTACCGGTTCGCCACGGAAGATCGCTTGAAATTTGCGAGAATTTGCACATAAGGGTCTGGCTCACTTCGGACGGGCGCGGGTGACGAGAGGGCGAGGCGGCGATGCATGACGATGATATGACGCAGCGAGCCCATGAGGGGCGTATGCACGCAGAGTGGCCGGTCCTCGCGCTCTTCGTCGCCGTTCTGGGCGCGTCGGCAGCCATCGCTGCGCCAACCCCTCCTGCCCACCAGTGCAGCGACCCATGCTTGCAGGCGGCGAGGGACGCACGATCGGAGTGCTTGTCGAGTGCGTCCGGCGCGTTCACGGACGCGTTCGATGCGTGTCTCGAACGCGATCAAGAATGCATCGACGCGTGCCGGTTCCAACTGGGGGAGTGCCGCGACAGCACCGGGGCGGGCGCCGATCTCTTCGCGTGCCAGCTCGAGCTGAAGGCGGCGAAGGACCGGTGTCGGAACAAGTTTCCGCTCGGGTCGAGGAGGCGGGAGATCTGCATCGACCGAGCGCAGATCGCGGGCTTCCGGTGTCGCCGGGCCGTCCTCCGGCATCTCCGGCGGGCGCTGCGCGACTGCCGTTCGGCGTTCGGTCAGTGCGCGAATGCATGCGTCCCGGGCGGGCCGCCGGGCGGCGTCGACACGTGCAAGGCGGATGCGAAGGCCGCGCTCCAGGCAGACCTGGCGAGCTGCAAGGCCACCTACCAGGTGACGGCGAGTGGATGCATCAACAAGGACGGCACGTGCGTCCAGGGATGCGGCGATGCCCGCGATGCGTGCAGCGCCCCGACACAGTCGATGCTCGCGGCGGCCATGATGGTGTGCACGGCGCAGGAGAAGGCGGCCGCGGCGGCCTGCGTGCAGGCGAACCCGGGCGGCGGCTCGCCCCTCGATCAGTGCCTCACCACCGCGCAGGCGAACGCGTTCGCCTGCCGCGAAGCCGCGCTCCAGGCCGCAGGGCCTGGCATTACCGCCTGTACGCAACAGTATGTCGGCTGCGTCAAGGCCTGTCCGGCCGCGTAGAGGCCGCGGGGAAAGGAAGGAGCTGCATGACGCGCTTGGTGCGGATGACCCTCGTCCTGCTGGCGATCGGGGCATCGGGTGTCGGCGCGGCGGACGAGAAGTCGAAGTGGGAGTTCGAGGTCGAGCCCTACGCATGGGTCACCGGGAACTACGGGTCGGTGACGGTGAAGGGGCGCACCGCACACATCACGGTCACGCCGATCGACCTGTACCAGCTGATGGAGGACGGCAACGCGTTCGGAGCCGCCGGTTACTTTTCGGTGAGCTACGATCGCTTCAGCGTTTTCGCCGATTCGATCGGCGGCTATGCCGAGGAATCCGTCACGGAGACGATCCCGACAAAGTTCTGCACCCTGTCGTTCAGGGCCAAGGACAAGGTCACGTTCGCGATGGCGGACTTCGCGCTCGGCTATCGGCTCGGAGAGTGGTCCCTTCCGTACCGGCGCCGGCCCTTCACCCTCGGCGTGTATGCCGGGACGCGCTACATGTACTTCGGGAACCAGCTCAACGCGACCGGGGGGGTGGTCCAAGGGAAGCAGGGCAGCGCCAACGTCTTCGAGAGCTTCGCGTGGGCCGATCCGTTGATCGGGGTCCGTTGGTCGCTGCCGCTGCTCGACTTTCTCTCGCTCAACTTCCGCGGCGACATCGGCGGCTTCGGGGCGAGCTCGGACCTCATCTGGGGCCTCCTCGGCACCGTGCGGCTCTGGGTTCCCTGGACGCCGGTAAAGTCGCTCCACCCCTTCGCCGATCTGGGCTACCGCGCGACCGCCTTCGACCGCTCGAACAGCCTGGGCAACATCGACCTGCAGTTTCGCGGCCCGCTCGCCGGCGGAGGCTTCGTATTTTGAGACGACGCCCGCGCTCGCCGAGGAGAACCCCGAGCGCAACGTCTACCTCGGGTCGGCGGCCTGCCGGTCGTGACCCGGCGTCGACGGCCAACCGCTCCGAGCATGCGGCCGTGATCGACGCGCAACCCACGCCCACCGCCGTCGCGGGCCGGGCACAGTCGCCGCGCTGCTGGCTGTGGTAGAGCTCCATCGCCACGAGCCGGGCGAGCGTGAGCGCCGGGAAGAGCTGTCCGGTGAATCCCTCGAGAGCCGCCAGCGAGCGGGCGATCGGATTGACGGGCGTGATGTCGCCGTAGCCGATGGTCGAGAGCGTGATCTGAGCGTCTCGAGCGTCGTCGGCAGAAGCGCGAGGAGGGTCGCAGCGCCCTGCACCCCCGCGCACACGCCGGCTTGCGTTGCCGCTCCCGACGATCGGGTGGATCGCCTTTTGCGTCCGCGACACCCGACGGCGGCGCGACCATGTCTCGGCCCAAGTTGATGTAGGCTATCGGAGACTCTTTCGGGCCGTCCGTCTTGCCATTCCGCGCCATGGGGGCCCACCCCACCGGGAGGCGAACGCCAGGGGCCCCGACGCTGTTTCGCGCCAGCGCCAGCCCCGGGCGCCCGACTTCGATGTGCCGGCGCCTGGCGTCAAATGGCAAGACGGACGCCGCGGATGCGAGTATCCGGGATGCGGATGACAACGACCATGATCAAACGACTGGTACCCGCGCTGCTTTTCGCCGGCGTCGCCGGCGCTCAACAAGACCCGATGCTGGACATGATCGCCGACAAGGTCATCCAGAAATACCAGCAAGCGAGCTGCGAGCAGCTCTGGCAGAGGAAGGGCCAGAAGAAACCACCGATGGAACAGGAAGCCATACAGAAGCTTCGCGATAATCCGGGTCTGCGCACTGCCTTCATCAACCGAGTAGCGGCTCCCATCGTCAACAAGATGTTCGAATGCGGGATGATCCCATGAGTGTCGCTGGGCGAGGACTCAATTCGGATGCTCGTCGGAAGGGCGCCACGATGATGCGAGGCCAGTCGCTCGGTGCGCTGCTGCTCGCGTTGGGTGTGCTCCTGGCGGCGCCCGGGAAGGCCCAGCCGCAACCAGCGCCGCGGGCTTCGAAGCCAGCCAAGCCGTCGAGCAAGGCAGCCGCACATCCGGTCGAGCCGGCGCTCGAACCCAAGGCGATCGACCTCCTGAAGGCCTCGTCCAGCCGCCTGGCCGCTGCTCACTCGATGACGTTCACGACGGTGATCAGCTACGAGAGCCCGAGCCGCCTCGGGCCTCCCCTCATCTACACGACGAGGAGTGAGGTCACCCTGCAGCGACCCGACAAGCTCCGGGTGATCACGCCGGGCGACGGTCCCGCCAGCGAGTTCTACTACAACGGCAAGACGATGGTGGCCTTCGCACCGGCCGAGAACCTCGTCTCCACCGCCGAGGCCCCACCCACGATCGACGCCGCCTTGAAGGTGGCCTACGACTCCGCCGCGGTCTACTTCCCCTTCACCGACGTGATCGTCGCCGACCCCTACGAGGGGATCGCCGACGGGTTGAAGCATGCCTTCTACATCGGCCAATCCCACGTGGTCGGCGGAACGACGACGGACATGGTGGCAATCGCCAACAACTGGGTGTTCGAACAGATCTGGATCGGGGCCGACGACAAGCTGCCCCGAATGGCCCGGGCAGTGTTCCACGCAGATCCGCAGCATCTGCGCCACCAGATAGAGTTCTCCAACTGGCAACTCGACCCTACGGTCGCGGCGGACGCCTTCGCCTCGCCAAGCGCAGCAGCAAGGCCCATCCCGTTCGCCCGCCCGGACCTCCCGGCGCTCCCGCCGGGCGTCAAGCCTCGAACGAAAGCCAAGGCGTCCAAACCCAATTGAGGAGGCATAGCCGCATCATGAAAAGAACTGTCATTGGCCTCATGGGTCTCCTGATCGCGGCGCTCGCGCCCGGGCCGGCCGGGGCCTTTTCGCATTCGGGCAGTTGGGGCGGCAGCACGTCGCACAGCCGAGGGTCCACGAGCCACAGCAACGCCTATGGTGGCAGCTCGTCGCACAGCTACGGGGAAGGCAGCAGCCACACCAACGCCTACGGGGGCAGCTCGTCGCACAGCTACGGGGGAGGGAGCAGCCACACCAACGCCTACGGGGGCAGCACGTCGGGTACCTACGGGCAGGGCGCCACCCACACCAACGTCTACGGTGGCACCACATCGGGCGCCTACGGGCAGGGCGCCACCCACACTAATACCTACGGCGGCACTACGACGGTGTCCGGCGCCTACTACGGCGGCTCCTACCCAGCGTACCATCCGCCCACCACCGTCAACTACTACGGATCCGGGTGCTCCAACTGTGGGGGCTGGTCCACCGCCGGCGCTGCTGCTGCAGGCGCCGCGGTCGGCGTTGTCGCCGGGTCGGCCGTCGCCTCAGCCAATAACAGCGCCGCCAATTCGAATGCCTACTCCGCGGGTTACGCCGCTGGCAGCACCAACACCGCGTATGCGATGGGCGCGATCTATGCGAATCCGCCTGCCGGCTGCGCAACACCCAACGTCGGCGGCACGACCTATTACCTGTGCGGCAACACCTGGTTCCAGCCGTTCTATGGTGCGAACGGCGTCTCCTACCGTGTGGTGCCCACTCCCTGAGGCGGGTTCGCGCGGAGCGGCAGGCACAAGAACTCCGGCTCGGGCGCCGATGGGCCGAGAGCGGCGAGGATGCGTTCGCCGGACGCAGCGTCGGGATCACGAACGTCATACACTACCGCCGCGGGAAAACCCTTGCCCCACAAGGGCCCAGAAGGGTTCCCAATCTGAACGTCGCCGGATCTCGCATGACGCTCGTTCGTTGCCCCAGGCGGCGGCCAGCAGAACTAGCGACAGAGCCTCCAGCCGCGCCCGATCGCCGGCGGCGACATGCGCGGCCGCCTGAAGCAGACTCGAAGCCAAAGAGGTGTAGTCGCCCCGATCGCTGTCTATTAGCCCGCGGCCCGTCCATAAGCCCGCCCCGGCGCCGCCGACCGCGCGCTCGTAGCGCAAACCGCGCGCGACCTTGCGCGAGCCCGTACGACGCCAGCATGAGCATGGCGGCCGGAACCTTCATGACCCCCAACGCGCAGCAGGCGCGACGACCTTGCGAGGAGGACGGGTTCTGGGACGGCGGCGAGCCCGCGTTCGATCGCGCCCGCACGCCATCCCGCTCGACTCCGCATCCCATGGCGAAGCGGGGCCACAGTCGGCCAGAGCTGTGAGCTGAGGAGGCGCTGACGACAAGACTCCATCATCAGGGGACGTTGGCTGCGTCCGCACGTGCCTCGGGGCCGACGACCGCGACGGGGTGGGTCCTGCGAGCGCTCTTCGCGCTGGTCGCCTTCCCCATCGCCCTGTGGGGCGCGCTCGCGCTCCACTTTGCCGGACCCCGGAGCGCCGCGACCGTCCTGCCCGTCGTATGGGCGGTCGGGGCGTTCGCGATCCTGCTCTTCGTCGGGCCGTTCGCACGGCGCGCGGTCGTTTTCGCGCTGGCGGCCGCGGCGCTCTTCGCCTGGTGGAGCACGATCCGGCCGAGCAACGACCGCCAGTGGCAACCCGACGTCGCGCAGCCGCCCCATGCGCAGCTCCATGGCGACGAGCTCACGATCCACAACGTCCGGAACTTCGACTATCGCACCGAGACCGACTTCAGCGAGCGCTGGGAGACGCGCACTTACGACCTCGCGAAGCTCGACCGGTTGGACTTCTTCATGTCGTACTGGGGCTCGCCGGCGATCGCGCACACGATCATGAGCTGGGCCTTCACCGACGGCCAGCATCTCGCGATCTCGATCGAGACGCGCAAGGAGGTCGGCGAGACGTATTCCACCGTCGCCGGATTCTTCCGACAATACGAGCTCTACTACGTCGCGGCCGACGAGCGCGACGTCATCCGGGTGCGTACCAACTATCGCGGCGAGGACGTCTACCTGTATCCGCTCCGCACGCCGCGCGACCGCGTGCGACGCGCGCTGCTGGAGTACGCCGAGTCGATGAACCGCCTCGCGGTCGTTCCGGAGTTCTACAATGAGGGCACCGGCAACTGCACGACGACGATCCGCACGAACCTGGAACACATGGGCATCTCGATGCCGCTCGACTGGCGTTTGCTCGTGAACGGCTACCTGAACGAGCTCCTCTACGAGAAGAACGTCATCGACACGAGCCGTCCGCTCGACGTGGTGAAGGCGTCGAGCCTGATCGACGCGCGCGCGAAGGCGGCCGATCAGGCCCCCGACTTCTCGAGCCGCATCCGCGAGGGCATTGTCGTACCGTTGCGCTTCGACCAGCCCGGCGCGCCACCGCAGCCGCGCTGACCCGGGGGGAGCCACCCTTTGAGCAACCACATGAACCACGTCGCGCGCGGCATGCGTGCCCGACGACGACGGGATGCTCCCGGTCGGCTCCTGTTGCTGGGCGCCCTGTGCGTCACCCTCGCAGCCTGCACCGGTCCCGTGCGCGCGGTCCGCGTGGATCGGACGGTCGCACACCGCGATTTGACTCGCAGTGTGGTCACGACGGGCCAGCTCAGCTGGGCCACGCGCGACGTGCTCCTGGAGCGCGGCCTCTACGACACCTTCGACGACCGCCCCGAGGTCGCGATTGCCGAGCTCCACCGGGCCATGGTGGACGCGCAGGGCGACGAGGACCTCCTGTATGCACTCGCCGAGGCGTCCTTCCTGCACGGGCAGGCAGCGAGGACGCGCGAGTACCAGATGGCGGCGGCGATCTACGCCTACGCGTTTCTCTTTCCGGAAGATGGTCCTCGCCTCGGTCCGTTCGATCCTCGCTTCCGGAGCGCGGCAGACCTGTACAACTGGTCGCTCACCGCGGCGTTCGCCTCGCAGGACGGCTCTGAGGTCGTACCGCGTGGCGGCACGTTCGCGCTGCCCTTCGGACGGATCACGGTCGCCTTCGATGCCGCCGAGCTGCGTGCCGGTAGCCGCGAGCTCCAGCACTTCGTCCCCGTCGCCCAGCTGAAGGTCGAAGGTCTGGCCATGCACTATCGCTGGCCCGGCATCGGCGCACCGCTCGCGGCGGCGACTACGCCGATCGCCGGCGCGAACGACGGTGGCGACATGGTTGCCCCGCGGCTCAGGGTGCCGCTCACCGCGTTGCTCCGCATCCCGCACGCCCGGCACGCCCTCGTGGAGGGGCGAGCGATCACGGCCACGCTGGAGCTGCACCTGGCCTGGGACGAGGACGCCGTCTCCATCGCCGGCGAGCGCGTGCCGCTCGAGAGCGAGCCGACGGCGGCGCTGGCGCTCACGTTCACCGGCGTGCCGATCACGGAGCTCGAGCTATTCGGCTACCTCGGCCGACTCTCGGGTCTCATGGCCGAGCGCCCTCCGCTCGTCTCCACCACGCCCTACCGGCCGGGGCTCATCCCCGTCGTCTTCGTCCACGGCACGGCGTCGAGCGCGGTGCGCTGGGCGGAGATGCTCAACCGCCTGCAGGCCGACCGGGACATCCGCAGCCGGTTCCAGTTCTGGTTCTTCCAGTACGACTCCGACAACCCGATCGCGCTGTCCGCGCTTCACCTGCGCGATGCGCTGGAGGGCGCGGTGGCGCGGCTCGATCCCGAAGGCAGGGATCCCGCGCTTCGCCGCATGGTGCTGATCGGGCACAGCCAGGGGGGCCTGCTGGTCAAGATGCAGAGCATCAGCTCCGGCGATCGCATCTGGAACGCCGTCAGCCGGAAGCCGCTCGATCAGCTCCGATTGTCGGACAAGACCCGCAATCTCTTCCGACGCGGCTTGTTCGTCGAGCCGCTGCCGGAGGTCGCTCGCGTGGTGTTCATCTCCACACCGCATCGTGGCAGCTTCGTGGCGGGGTACCGGATCATCGCCAACCTGGCCCGGCGGCTCACGACCCTGCCCTTCCAACTCACCGGCGTGTCCGCAGACCTCGCCCGGAATCCCGATGCCGCGAGAAGCCCCTTCGTGCCGACGGCGACCGACAACATGTCGCCGCGAAGCCCCTTCATCCGGGGCCTGCAGGAGATCCCGGTCGCGCCGTCCATCCGGGTGCACTCGATCATCTCGGTTGAGGCGAAGTACTGGTCTGATGGATATTTTGACTCCGAGCGGGGCAACGACGGCGTCGTGGCGTACTCCAGCGCCCACATCGAACCGGTCGAGTCCGAGATGGTGGTGCGGTCCCCGCACTCGTGCCAGGGGAACCCGCACACCATCGAGGAAGTGCGTCGCATCCTCCGGCTGCACGTCGGGCTCGGCACGAGCGACGGGTCCCTCGAGATCCCGACCAGCGACCACGAGCCGTCGCGTCCGATGCCTACGCAAGGAGGGAAACTATGAAGACGAGCCGACACCATGCCAAGGCGGCATTGCTGGGAGCTGTGCTCTCGGGCTTGATGATGGCGCCAGCGGTCGCCCGGAGAAGAACCCCGAGCGCAACGTCTACTTCGGGGAACAGCATGTTCACACGAGCTGGTCGTTCGATGCCTTCGCGTTTGGTGACTCGACTTGCTCTATGCGTTCTCGCAGCTGACGGCTCGAACCGGTGTGAGCTTTTTCTTGCTCATCTACTACATCGCTGCCGTGCGACCTGATGTGGTGTCCACCAGCCTGGCGCTCGAGGTCCTGCTCGTCGCCATGGTCCCGACCGCAGTCGCGGGCTTCGTGCTGCCGCTTCGCGTGATCCCCCGCGAGGGTGCGACACCCATCAACGTCTCCGTGAGCGGAGCGCGGATGGCCTATCGCCATAACGCGCCGGTTGCCCCCCAGACCACCGTGCGATTCGCAATGACGATTGCGTTCCCTGAGTGGACACGATGGCAGGGATTCTGATGGGATCGCGTCGGTCTGGTGACGGAGTCGTGATGCGACTGAAGGAAGCGATCGGCCGTGAACTCCGCACGCGGCGACACACCGCTCTCCTGTTGGCGATCGTCGCCCTGCTCGCCGTGAGGCCGTTCCTCGGCGATGCCGGCGCCGCTACCGTCGTCTTCAACCTCGCGGCCTTCCTCACGTTGCTCGTCGCCCTGCTCACCATCCAGGTCGACGAGCTGGTGGGCGAACGAGAAGCTCTCCTGGTTCAGCAGCGGAAGAGAGCGTTCGTCGGCTGGGCGCTCGGCGTGCCGGCACTCGCCGTGCGACTGTGGCTATTCATCGCCCCGGACCCGCGGCTCGTCCTGGTGGGAGCGGTCTCCTGGCTGATGTTCTTCTCCTACGTCACCTGGAGCCAGTTGCGCGGCGTGCTGAAGCAGCGAGAGGTCACGGGCGAGACCATCAGCATGTCGATCTCGATCTACCTGCTGCTCGGATTGAGCTGGGCGCTGGTGTACGTCATCATCTTCACCCGCCACCCGGAGGCGTTCCAATTCGCGACTCCTATTCCTGGCGGGGTCAGTGAGGCGTACCGGTTCCCCATCTTTATCTATTTCAGCCTGACGACCCTATCGACCATCGGTTTCGGCGACATCACACCCCTCAGCTTGCAGGCGCGCTACGCGGCCGTCGCCGAAGGGATCACCGGGCAGTTTTATCTGGCGATTCTCGTCGCGCGCCTGGTGGGGATGCAGATGAGCCGAGCCGCCACTTCGTCGACGAGCACGCCGGCGCACGATCGGCGGACCGAGAACCCGGACCGATGACTCAATTGATCCACCCCTGTTCTTCGAATCGCTTCTTGAGCACATCGGCGATTTCCTTGGCGGTCTGCTTGGCTCTGCCTTTCATCCCGGTGCTGACGATGAGTCCCGCCGGGTTGCCGGTGGCAACAAGGCCAACAACCCCCAAGGCCGCTCCCGGGGTTTTACTTCCGCCCGAATCGGCCAGGGCGCCGCTCAGACATCGGCGCTACTAGACAGGGCCCGTTGGGTGCTAAACCGCGGGGGACCGCTTCGGCGGCGGCCCGGAGACAACAGCAATGAGCGGTATCGGTCAGGGCGGCACGGGTGTGCTCAGGGTCGACGGCAAGGACGTGGCCACCCAGAAAATGGAGCAGAGTCACTTGATCGCGGTTGCGGCGACAGCGGGCGCGTACCGGACCGTGGAAGCAAGCAGCGTTGGGGGCCGATGACGGCGCAGCGGCAGGCGGTGTTCTGGACGTGTATGCTGGGCGTCCTCGCCCTCTCCTTGTGGGTCCTCGGCTCCATGCTGTTGCCGTTCGTGCTGGGGATGGCGGTCGGCTACCTCCTCGACCCGGTCGTCGACCGGATCACGCGGTGGGGCGTGTCGCGAGGCGCGGCGGCGGGCCTGCTCATCCTGGGCTCCTACGCGCTCGCCATAGCGATTTTACTGCTGCTCACGCCGCTCGTCGTCGAGCAGGCGTTCCGCTTCGCCGCCAAGCTGCCTGCCTACGTGATGTCCCTCTACAACCTTGCGGCACCGTTCCTGATGCGCGCCGCCGCCGCAGCCGGCATCGATGACACCGCATCGCTGGCACAGACGTTCGCCGCCGCAGTGGAGCGCGTCGTCGGGCCGATGACGACCCTTGCGAGCGGGTTGCTCGGCCACGGGCTCGCCTTCATCAACGTGGCGCTGCTGCTCGCGATCACGCCACTCGTCGCCTTTTACCTGCTGCGCGATTGGCCACGCCTTCTCGCGGAGATCGACGGCTGGCTGCCGCTTGACCACGCCGAGACCATTCGCGCCCAGGCGCGTGCGGTCGATCACGTACTCGCGGGCTTCGCCCGCGGCACCGCCATCGTCTGCCTCGTGCTCGGGCTCTTCTATGCCACCGCGCTGTCGGTGGTCGGGCTCGACTTCGGACTCTTCATCGGCCTCGCGGCAGGCACCGTGTCGTTCATCCCGTACGTCGGCACCGTCTTCGGACTCGTCACGTCGGTGGGCGTCGCGCTCTACCAGTTCTGGCCCAGGTGGGCGATGGTGACGGTGGTGCTCGGCATCTTCCTCGCGGGGCAGCTCCTCTCCGACTACGTGCTCACGCCGCGCCTGGTAGGCAACCGCATCGGGCTCCATCCCCTGTGGGTCGTCTTCGGCGTCCTGGCGGGAGGCGAGCTCTTCGGCTTCGTTGGCATGCTGCTCGCCGTTCCGGCCTGCGCGGTGATCGGGGTGCTCGCACGCTTCGGCATCGAGCAGTACAGGGCGTCCGCGCTCTATCGGGGCGCGGACGGCCCGCGCTAGGACTCGCGGGTCGGACCCTCGCGACGGCGCCGTCTGGCGTGAAATGGCAAGATATCGACCGGGAGAACGACCATCCTGAAGCGTGCCGCGAGGTCATTGCCCTAGCCCGAGAACCATCTGACCCAAGACTCCAAGGACGTCGTGAAGCTCGGCAGGGGCCTCATCGCGACGATGGCGGCTCTCGTCCTTGGCCTGCTGATCGCCTCCGCGAAGAGCGCGTTCGATGCCGACTCGATCCCGATGCCGTTCCTGGTGGTGCTGGTCTTCTGGATCACCGTGATCTTCGGGAGCTTCGGTCTCTTCGCGCCGCCCAATGGAACCGTCGTCGCCGTCCTGCTCGTCTGTGCGCTATCGATTGCGGCGTCGATCGTTCTGGTCGTGGAGATGGGCCGGCCGTTCGAAGGAATCCTGAAGATATCCAGCGCGCCGTTGCGCTACACCCTCTCGCATCTCGGACAGTAGCCTCTCGTGACGTACAATCACCCCCTCTCCGACGCATCGCTCATCGCCTGCCCCCACTGCGACCTGCTGCAGCGCCTCCCGGACCTCGCCCCGGGCGCGTCGGCGCGCTGCCCGCGCTGCGACCGGGAGCTCTGGCGCCGCCGCGAGGATTCGCTCGACCGGGCGCTCGCCCTGGCGCTCGCGGCCGCCGTGCTGCTGGTGATCGCTAACGTCGTTCCGATGCTCGGCCTGACCGTGGTCGGTCGCCAGTCGTACACCACCGTGTTCGGGGGCGTGGTGCAGCTCTGGAACGACGGCCGGGAGCTGGTCGCGGCGCTCGTGCTCTTCACCGCCGTCGTCGCGCCCGCGCTCCAGGTCGCGTTCATGCTGGCGATCGTGCTCGGCGCGCAACGGGAACGGCCGCCGAGCTGGGTCGGGACGCTCCTTCGCCACCATCCGACCACCTGCACCTGGAGCATGATCGAGGTCATGATGCTCGGCGTGCTGGTGGCGCTCATCAAGATCGCGGACTACGCGAAGGTGATCCCCGGCCTCGCTCTGTTCGTGCTCGGGGCGCTCATCTTCCTGCTCGCCGCGATGCAGGCGGGCTTCGACCCCCGCGAGGTGTGGAGCCGGGTCGAGTGGGCGGAGGCGCGCGCCCGTCGCAAGCTCGTCGGCGAACCGATGCCCGCGGCGACGTCATGAGCGCGGTCGCCGTCACCGCCATGCCGCACGGCCTGCAGAGCTGCCCCTCGTGTAGCCTGCTCTCCCGTCCCGCGCCCGGCGAGGAAGAAGGGCGCTGCCCGCGCTGTGACCGGACGCTCTCCTTCCGCGAGGCAGGGAGCATCCAGCGGAGCTGGGCGTTCCTGATCGCGGCGGCCATCTGCTACATCCCGGCCAACCTCCTCCCCGTCCTTACGACGGTCACGGCCTCGGGCCGCGACTCCGACACCATCATGCAAGGCGTCGTGCTCCTCTGGTCGCCAACCGGATGGCCACTCTCCCTGATCGTCCTCATCGCCAGCATCCTGATCCCGAGTGGGAAGATCGCGGCGCTCGCCTACCTGCTCTTCACGGCTCAGCGGGGCTCGATCGAGCGCAACGAGGAGCGCATCCGGCTCTACCGGATCGTCGAGCTGATCGGCCGCTGGTCGATGGTCGACGTGTTCGTCGACACCTTTACCGCCGCGCTCGTGCAGCTCCAGCCGCTCATGTCCGTCGAGCCGGCGATCGGCCTGGTGTTCTTCGCGGCGGTCGTGGTGCTGACCATGCTCGCGGTCGAGTCGTTCGATCCCCGGCTGATCTGGGATCCGCTGAGCGCGAGAGAGGTGCAGCATGCCTGAGCGGGACCAACCGCTGTCCCACGTCGCCGAGTCGCGGGCCGTCGCCAGGAAGCGCGCGCGGCTCTCCGTCGTCTGGCTCGTCCCGATCGTCGCCGCCCTCGCCGGCGTCTGGGTCGCGGTGACGAAGATTCGCAGCGAGGGCCCGAAGATGACGATCGTCGTCCCTTCGGCCGAGGGACTCGAGGCCGGCAAGACGAAGATCCGCTACAACGGCGTCGACATCGGCGGCCTCACGGCGATCCGGCTGTCGGACGATCACGAACGCGTGATCGCGACGGCGCAGATGGAACCGAAGACCGAGGACTTCCTGGTCGAGGGCACGAAGTTCTGGGTCGTGCGACCACGCATCTCCGGTGCGACCGTCTCGGGGCTCGGCACCCTCATCTCCGGGGCCTACATCGGCATGGAGATCGGGCAATCCAAGGAGAAGAAGCGCGA
Organism: Deltaproteobacteria bacterium; assembly: GCA_005888095.1. Taxonomy (GTDB): domain Bacteria; phylum Desulfobacterota; class Binatia; order DP-6; family DP-6; genus DP-3. Next base: position 41,480 of record VBKF01000105.1, read on the forward strand.
GTTCGTGGCACTCGCCGCGCCGCCGGTGGTGGCCGGCGACGTCCCCGGCCGCTTCTTCGTCCTCGAGACCTCGAACCTCGGCTCGCTCGACTACGGCACGCCGCTCTACTTCCGGCGGCTGGAGGTCGGCCAGGTCGTGTCGTACGAGCTCGACAAGGCAGGCAAGGCCATGACCGTTCGGGTGTTCGTGCACGCGCCCTACGATCAGTACGTCACCCCCAACACGCGCTTCTGGCACGCGAGCGGGATCGACTTCTCGGTCTCCGCGACCGGCGTGAGCGTCCAGACCCAGTCGCTCCTCTCCATCCTGGTTGGCGGCATCGCCTTCGAGACGCCGGCGATGGGCCCGGCCCTTTCTCCGGCCGAGGCGGAGACCGTGTTCACCCTGTTCGAGAAACGGAGCGATGCGTACAAGCCGGCCGCCCGCGATCCGCAGACCTACAGGCTCGTCTTCCGGCAATCGGTCCGCGGGCTCGCGCCGGGCGCCCCCGTGGAATTCCAGGGTATCCCGATCGGCGAGGTCGAAGAGATCAGCCCGCAGTTCGACCCGGCAACCGCCGAGTTCACGGTGCCGGTCACGATTCGCGTCGATCCGAGGATCGGGGTGAAGTTCGTCGACGAGAATCCCGGGGAGAAGCCCACGAACCGGCACAGGCTGGTCGAGGTGTTGACGTCGCGCGGGCTTCGCGCGCAGCTCCGCTCGGGGAGCCTGCTGACCGGTGCGCTGTACGTCGCCTTGGACTTCTTCCCCGACGCGCCCCCGGTGACCATCGATTGGTCGCAGCAGCCGGTGGAGATGCCGACCGTTCCCGGCAACCTCGAGGGGCTCGAGGCGAGCATCGCACGGATATTGAAGAAGGTCGACAAGGTCCCGATCCAGGGGATCGGCGACGGGCTCAATAAAGCGATCGCCGAGCTCGACCTGACGCTAGTCAGCGCGCGCGGCACGCTCAACAGCGCCGACAAGGTCGTCCAGCCGGACTCGGCGCTCAGCGAGCAGCTCGGCAGCACGCTCCAGGAGCTCAGCCGTGCGGCCCGCGGCTTGCGCGGGCTTGCCGACTACCTCGAGCAGCATCCCGAGGCGCTCGTGCGCGGCAAGACCGGGGAGGCAAAGTGATGACGCGCCGGATCGCTCCCGGTCTGCTCGTGCTCGTCGCCGCGGCGGCCGCCGGCTGCCGCGCCTCGGCGCCCGCGCGATTCTATACCCTCGACTCCCTCGCGACCGCGGACGGCGCACCGCCCGCGAGCTACGCCGTCGTGGTCGGGCCGGTGTCGGTTCCCGCCTCCGTCGATCGACCGCAGTTCGTGGTGCAGGTCGCACCGAACCGCGTCGAGGTCGACGAGTTCAATCGCTGGGCGGCACCGCTCGACGACGGCGTCGCCCGCGCCGTCGCCGGCAACCTCGCGACGCTCCTCGGGACGCCGAAGGTGGCGACCGGGTCGCTCGCGAACTTCACGCCCGCGTATCGGGTGACGATCGCCGTCCAGCGCTTCGATTCGATCCCGGGCGACGCGGTCGTCGTCGAGACGGTGTGGACGGTCCGTGACTCGGCGGACGGCGGGACGCGCTCGGGGCGCACGGTCGCGCGCGAAGCGGTGCAGGGCAGCAGCTACGACGCGCTCGCGGCGGCGCACAGCCGCGCGCTCGCCAGGCTGAGCAGCGACATCGCGGCCGCCATCCGGGCCGAGGCCGGACGCCACGCCGTTCGGTAGCGACGCGGACCGCGAGCCGTGCGCACACCCGCCCAGACGGCCGGCACCTGGCGGCGTCGCATTCTGACGCTGGGTCGCAATGACCCGGCGTCGGCGCGTGCCGAGGGTCCCCTCGGGCGCGCCTTTCGCGCGGCATGGCCAATGCACGAGAGCGGTGCTCATGAACGGCACGACACTGCTTCTCTCGTTGCGCGGCCAGGACCCGGGACATCCACCTCGACCCTCGCGGGGCGCTCGGCGACCGGCCGCGGAAGCGCGGCCGTCCCGGGACCAGGTCGCCGCAACGAAGATCGCGGATCAGGTTCCGTGCGTGAGCGAGAACCCGCTCAGCGAGCGAGAGCGGGAGGTTGTGCGCGCGCTCGTCTTCGGCGCGCGAGCCGCCGAGGCCGCCCGGCTCCTCGGGATCACCAAGAAGACGGTCGAGACGCATCGCAACAACATCTACCGGAAGCTCGATATCCACAGCTATCGCGAGCTCATGGGCCAGGCGCTCCGGCTAGGGATCGTCTGAGTGAGTCTTAGCGATCACCGGTGGCCGTCTCGGGGCCATGGACCGAAGAGGACGGCAGTGAGCGCGGAATGCACTTCGCCGCCGGCGCGGGGCGCGACTACATGGTCTCGCGGCCCCGTCGTCTCCCCGCCGTCGGTTCGTCGGGGGCTACGACCCCCGCGAGCTGCGACCCACCTTGTACTCCTCGAGCTTCCGGTAGAGCGTCTTCCGGCCCAGACCCAGCACGCGGGCGGCGATCGTCTTGCTCCCGCCGACGGCTTCGACCACCCGCAGGATGTAGCGGCGCTCCACCTCCTCGAGCGACGGTAGCTCCGAGGGATCGTCGCTCGCGACGAGGACGTGCGAGCGCCGGAAGTCCCGGATCTTCTCGGGCAGGTCGTCCACGCCGATCGTCTCGTGTCGGGTCAGCGCGATCACCCGCTCGATGCAGTTCTCGAGCTCGCGCACGTTGCCGGGCCAGCCGTAGGCGAGCAGCCGTTCGGCGCATTCCGGAGCGATTCCCGCGACGCTCTTGCCCGCCTGTGCGGCGTAGCGCTCGATGAAGTGCTGGGCGAGCAGCAGCACGTCGCCGCCACGCGCCCGCAGCGGCGGGACCTCCACCGGGATCACATTGACGCGGAAGTAGAGGTCTTCGCGGAAGCGATGCTCCTCCACGGCCGCTTCCAGATCGCGATTCGTGGCGACGATCAGGCGCACGTCGAAGGGGACTTCCTCGTTTCCGCCGACGGGCCGTACGGCGCGCGTCTGGAGCGCGCGCAGGAGCTTCGGCTGGAGCGCCAGGGGGAGCTCGCCGATCTCGTCGAGGAACAACGTGCCGCCCGATGCCTGGAGGAGGAGCCCCTTGCGCGTCGCGTGAGCGTCCGTGAAGGCGCCGCGCACGTGACCGAAGAGCTCGCTCTCCAGCAGCGGCTCGGGGAGCGCGGCGCAGTTCACGACGACGAACGGACCGGCCTTCCGCCGCCCGCGGTCGTGGAGGGCTCGGGCGACGAGCTCCTTGCCGGTACCCGTCTCGCCCGTGACCAACACGGAGGCGTTGGAGTCCACGATCCGATCGAGCAGATCGTAGAGCCGTCGCATCGCCGGGCTGGTGCCGAGCAGCGCCCCGAAACGCCGGGCCTCTTCGACCGCACGGCGGAGCCGCTGTACCTCGTCGCGGAGCGAGCGGTGCTGGATCGCGCGGCCGAGCGCGAGCGCGAGGGCGTCCACCTCGAGCGGCTTGGTCACGAAGTCGTACGCGCCGCCCCGGATCGCCGCCACGGCGGTCTCGATGCTCCCGAACGCGGTGATGACGATCACCGGCACCTCGGGCTGCGCGGCGACGATCCGCCCGCACAGCTCGAGCCCGTCCATGCCCGGCATGTTCAGGTCGGTCACCACGGCGTCGAACTCTCCCGGGGCGAGCGCCTCGAGGGCCGCGGCCGCCGACGTCCGCGCGCTCACCGCGAAGCCGAGCTCGCCGAGGTCCGAGACGAGCATGTCACACATGCTCGCATCGTCGTCGACGACCAGCACGCGTCCCGTCACGAGGCGGCCTCCACCGTCCCCGGCTCGGCGGCGGCGAGGTAGATCGAGACACCCGTCCCCTTTCCCACTTCGCTCTGGACGTCGATCCAGCCGCCGTGATCGGACACGATCCCGTGTGCGACGGACAGCCCGAGCCCGGTCCCTTCTCCGACTCCCTTGGTCGTGAAGAACGGTTCGAAGATGTGCGGCAGGTCTGCTGCGGCGATGCCCTCGCCCTGATCGTCGATGCGGATGCGGAGGTACGGACGCGTCGAGCCGCGGGGTCCGTCCACCGGACTGAGGGCCTCGCAGGCCTCGATCGAGACCAGCAGGCGGCCGCCGTGGGGCATCGCCTGGATGCCGTTCATGATGACGTTGGCGAGCGCCTGCTGCACCTGATTCTGATCGACGCGTGCGAACCACTCCCCGTCCGGCGCCGTGAGCTCGACCGTCACGCGATGCTTCTGGGCGAGCGGCGCGAGCAGATCGATCGTCCGGGCCGTGAGCGTGCGCAGGTTGGCGAGGCCGAGCTTGGGTCCATGTCGCCGGGAGAAATCCAGGAGCTGGCGGATGACGACGACCATGCGGGCGGCCTGCTCCTGGATGAGACGCGCGTACTCGATCGCCGGCCCCCCGGCACCCTCCGTCGCGACGATCTTGCCGGCCCGGTTGGAGATCAGGTTGAGCGGCGTCCCGAGCTCGTGCGCAACGCCCGCCGCGAGCCGGCCGACGGTCGTCAGGCGATCCGTGTGACGAAGCTGGTCCAGGGTCGCGATGCGCGCCTCGGTCTCGGCGGCCAGCCGCTCCCGGGTCGCGGCGAGGCGGTCGCTCATGACGTCGAGCTCCGCGGCGAGATCCCCGATCTCGTCGTGTTGTCGCACCCGCACCCGGCCCGTGAGGTCCCCGGCACCGATGGCTCGCGCCCGGTCCCGCAGCTGCGCCATCGGCCGGCCGACGAGCCAGTAGCCGAGCCCCATCGCGATGAAGCCGCACATGGCGGCGACGAGGGCGGTGGCGAGCGCGATGTGCCGCCGGTTCATGTCGATGTAGCGGTGCTCGGCCTGCAGGGACTCGACCACTTCGATGACGGCCGGCCGGGCTCCGGGAATCGACATCGGCACGTAGATGCGGCGAACCCACTCGCCACCCGTCGTCTGACGCAGGGTGATCACGTTGCGGTGCTTGAGCGCCTGAATATCGGTCGCGGAGACCGTGGCTGGCGGATGCGCCTTCAGGTCCTCGAGCGAGTGCCAGTGCAGACGGACCACGTCCGGCCCGTGACGGTCGATGAGCCCCAGGATCTCCCTCGCCCGCGCCTCGCCGTCCGTCGCCCAGATCGCCTCGAGCGCGGCGGCGGCCCCGCGGCCGAACTTCACATCCTTGGCGAGGTCGGCGTCCAGGATGACGATCTCGCGGCTGATCTGCACGTACGCGTACCCGGCCATGACGGCCACCACGCCCACGAGGAGCGCGAGGGTCAGCTTGCGCGCGAGCTTCATCGTCCGTCTCCCGGGCGCGGCCGCCCGGGTGAGACCACCCGCGTCGCTTCTATCGCCCCGTCCGCCGGAGAATCAACGACCGACGTCCGATCCCCGGGCGAGAGAGGCTCGCCCGGTGGCGAGCAGGCTCAGACGCCGCCGGGCCAGAGGGCGGAGCGGTCGGCTCCCGGCGGCTTCGGCCGCCAGGCAACGCATCGGACATTTGTCTCCTCTTCTTTCACGAACGACTCGGCACCCTCCCACCCCGCTGCGTCCCTCGTGAGCCGCGGTGCAACCCCCGTGCCTCCGCCACGCCCGTGGCACGCGCCCGTCGAGCCCCGGAACGCGGCAGCGATCGAGCCGGGCTGACGGCCGGCTTCGGGTCGTCGTGCGCCAACGGGTCACTCTGACATCGGCCGCAAACCGCCGTGCGGGTCGGTTCCTCGTGACGCCCGGTCGAACTGCGCCTCGGCCCCTACCTCGCATGCCTCCTCGTCGAACGGCCTGTGCTTGAAGGCACGGCGGGCGGCCTTGGCGTGTCACTTGACGATCGGCACGCCGAGCCTGGCGAGTTTCCTCATCGCCGCATCCTCGCACTTGAGCGCCGGCGGCAGCGGTGTCGTGCTGGTGGTGCTGGAGGTGGTGGTCGGTGTCAGGGTCGAGGAGGTGGTGCTCGCACCGGCCGGCAACACGACCACCGAGCCGGTCATGCCGAAGGAGACGTGCACGGTGCAGATGTACGGGAACGTCCCCGGGACAATTGCCGGGAGAACGAGAACGGCGTCGAGTGAACGGCAGAGTCCCACGTCTCAGGGGCGTCAAAGCGCGTCGTCGAGTGCGTGCCCGAGCGCTCACCGGCAGGTCAGGCCGACGTCGGGCGAATGCCCGAATGCTCTACTCCGGGTACCCCGCGAGGCTCGCCGCCGTGTCCAGCATCGGCTGCTGGTTGACGGTGATGAACCCGTGGCTCGAGCGGTCCAGATCCTGGATCAGCAGGATGACGGCTCCGAGCAGCACCGCCATGACGACGACCGGCAGCCGCGAGCGGCTCGCCTGCAGGCCGCGGTCATAACCGATGAAGGCGGCGGCGATCAGCGCGATGCCGTACAGCGCCAGGAACACGATGTTCGGCACCCGGTTGCGCGCCGCCGTCAGGCGCTTTTCCTGGTTGTCGATCATCTCGTTCAGGGTGTTGATGAACAGCCCCGTCGGCACCATGCTCGGATCGCGCGCCGCCGCCTTGGCCACCTGCCACAGCTGCGCCTGGATCGCGCTGGATCGCGCCAGGGCCGCATCCAGCTCCTGGCGCGAGGCGAGGCGCTGGCCCAGATCGATCCGGATCTGGATGTATTCGCGCAGCAGCTTCAACCCCTCGCCGGCCAGCGGCGCCGGCAGCAGCCGCGCGCGCAGCGCGGTGGTGCCGATCGCGTTCGCCTCGTTCAGCAGGGCGTCGCGCCGCGCATCGAAGCGCGACAACGCCATGGAGAAGGTGAAGCTGATCATCAGCGCCAGCAGACCCAGCACCGCGGCTTCCAAGGTTGCGACGGAATCGCCGCCGCGCCCGGCGGCGCGGATGCCGTAGCGGTAGGCCGCCTCGCACGCGCCCAGCAGCGCGAGCAGGCTGACCACGAAGATCGCCCACAGCGGATAGTCTGAGATCGTCAAGATATCGGCATCCGCATCGGCCTCTCCTCGAAGCCCCCTCATAGCCGAACGGAATAGATCGCGATAGCGCGCGATCGCACGCCGCCGATTGCTCTCTCGCGATCACCTCCGTTCGGGTCGCGCTAGTTGCCATCCAGTTCGCGAAGGAGGGCCAGTACGCGCTCATCGTCTGGAGCGACCGTGCCGAGCCGCCGTGCATAGTCTCGCGCCTCGGGCAGGTGGCCGGCCTCGCGGTTGAACGTGGACAATCCGAAGAGCAGATCGGGATCGTACGGCGATCGCTCGAGGGCCCGGGTCAGCGCGGCGATCGCCTCGTCACGCCTTCCGAGGGATTCGAGCGCGACGGCATGGACATAAGCGAAGCGGGCATTCTCCGGCCGCGCCAGGGCCGCGCGCTCGAGCAGCGGAAGCGCGTCGGCGACCCGCTTCTCGCGCACCCGCTTCAGACCGAGCGCATGCACGAGGCTCGGATCGTCCGGCACGGCCTTCAGTCCGTCCGCCAGCGCGCTTGCCGCGTCGGCCTCGCGACCGAGGGCCCGGTAGAGGTCCGCGAGGTTCGCGTACGCCGGGACGAAGTCGGGCTGGAGACGGATCGCCGCCCGGTATTCCGCCTCCGCCCGGGTCGCATCGCCCCGGTCGGCGTAGACGATGCCGAGGTCGAGATGCGCCTCGGGACGCTCGGCGAGCGCCTCCTGGGACGCTACGTACTCGGTCACGGCGCGCTCGCATCTCGCTCGACGCTCGGGAGAAAGCGCGTCCATCGGAACGCCCGCGAGTACCCGGCCCGCCTTGACGCGCACGGCTTTCACGGGGTCGTCGGCAAGCGGCTCGGCGAGCCGGCCTCGCACGGGGGGAGAGGCTGAGAGGAGCGCCCCGAGCGCCGCTTCCCGAACCAGGGTGTCACGGTCCCCGAGTGCGAGCTGGATGGCGTCGAGCGCCGTCCGGCCAGGGAATCCCTCCAGCGCCGCGACCGCCGTCGCACGAGCGATGCCCGGGGCCGCCGCGTCGCGGACGAGAGCCGAAAGCTTCTCCCGCGCTCCTGGCTCTCCGATGCGACCCGCGTGCAAGGCGTCGACGAAGGTCTGGAAGCCCTTCCGTCCCGGTCCGTACGCCTTCTCGATCGCCGCCGCGGCCCAGCCTGCGTCCCGATCGGCGTGACACGAGCCGCAGGCATTCGGCACGCCGTGGCGCACGGTGAGGTCGGGTCGCGGGATGCGGATCGAGTGATCGCGGCGTGGATCGATCACCATGTACGACCGGGTCGGCATGTGACACTCGGCGCACTGCGCGCCCGGACTGCCAGCCGGGTGGAGCAGATGCGCCGGGGTTTCGTACATCGCCGGCGAATGACATTGCGCGCACACGGCGTTGCCGGGCGCCCGGAGCCGCTGCGTGTGCGGGTCGTGACAGTCGCTGCAGGTGACGCCCTTCGCGTACATCCTGCTCTGCAGGAACGACCCGTAGGTGTACACCTCGTCGAGCTGCTGGCCGTCGGGATGGTAGAGGCGCGCTTCGAGCAGGGCGAGGTCGTGCGTGTCGAGGAGGCGCCCCGTCGGATTCGGATCGACGCCGAGCGGCGAGCGCCGGGCGTGGCAGACGCCGCACGTCTCGACCTCGCGATGCGTCTCGAGCGGCCGGCTGCGCGTGGCGTTGCCGGTCGACATGATCGTCCAGCGCACGCCGCGTCGCTCGTCGAGCGGGATCGTCAGCCCCTCGCTGCCTGTCAGCTTCTCCCAGCCCGGGCGCTTCTCGGCCCAGGCGACGTGGTTAGAGCCCGGGCCGTGGCAAGCTTCACACCCGACGGCGAGATCGGACCAGGTCGTCGCGTAGCGGTCATGGACCGGGTCGTAGTTCCGCCGCAGGTTCGTCGAGTGGCAGTCCGCGCACATGTAGTTCCAGTTCTGCTCGAGGCGCGTCCAGTGCAGCGGATCGCGATGGTCGATGTGCTCGTCGGGATACAGATGAAACCAGCGCCCGCCGCCCGCTTGCTGCGGTCTCGCGTCCCAGGCGATCGAGAGCGCTTGCATCCGGCCGTCCGGGAACGGGACGAGGTACTGCTGCAGCGGGTAGACGCCGAAGGTGTACTTGACCTCGAAGTCGGCGAGGGCGCCGTCCGGGCCGTCGGTGCGTACGAAGAAGCGGTCGTCCCTGCGGAAGAAGGTCGATGTCACGCCGTCGTACGTGACGGTCGCGTCGTCGAAGTTGCCGAGCACGGTCGCCGGGGTGGCCGGCTGCATCGCGTGCGCGTGCTGGGAGTCCTTCCAGGCCTCGGCCTCCGTGCGATGGCAGGGGACGCAGGCGTCGTGGCCGACGAACTCGGGCGGTGGGGGCGCGGTCGCGGCCTCGTCTGGCGGGCGCCGTGCCGCCGGCCAGAGGAGCGCCGTGACGACGGCCAGCGTGACGACTCCCAGCCCCAGGACGCCGAGGGCGATTCGCCTCTGCGGCAGCCCACGCGGGACCGTCGGCTCGGTGGTCCTCCCGGAGCCATGCTGGCGGCTGGACGCTGCGCGCACGCGGGGCGGTCGTCGCTTCCGCACGGGTGCTCAGGTTGGAGTGCGAAGCGTCACGTTCGCCATGTGTCACGTAGAGCCCCGCGCGCGACGCGGCGCAAGACTCACAGCGACACCCGCTGAAGAGCCGCGCGCGTCAGGGCGCGGGATGGATCCGGGTGATCTTGGAACCCTGGATCCCGATGCCCGCCATGAGCCCCTTCTGCCCGAAGACGAACGCGTAGACGTCGTCCTTGAGCGTGGTCGTGGTGAGCGACTTCGCCGCGCCCACGTCGACGACCACGAGGCTCGGCCCGGTCCCGAGCTCCCAGCCGCCGCTGTGGTCGAGGTACTCGACCGCCGAGTCCGTCATCAGGAAGAGCGCATAGGAGAACGCCTGGACACCCGCCTGGAATCCGTAGGAGGCGGCCACGGTGTTGTAGTAGGCGACCGTCTTGCCGCCTTTGCGGAGCGCGCCGTTCCCGCCCTGCGCCCCGACCATGAACCCCGCCTTCAGGATCCTCGGGAAGACGAGGATCGCCTTCGCCTGAGAGCCCAGCACCTTCGCGGCCGGCGTGGTCGCGTAGAGTTGTTGGAGAGCCGCGCTCGCGTCGCCAGCGATTTTCTTCGCGCTCGCGGCGGACGCGGGCTCCGGCCGCAAAGCGAGGAGCAGTACGACGACGAGCAGGCGGCGGAGCATCCGATAAACCTTGGGCATGTCGTCACTCCTCGAACGCGAAGATACGCTTCCAGTCGTTCTTCACGCTGATCACGGACCAGCCGTTCCTCTTCGCCCCGTCGAGCAGGGACTGCGGGAACGTCCCGACCTTGGTGTCCGGCAGGCCGGCGGCCGGGCCGTACGCGTACTCGCGCTGCGCGTCGTCGTGCAGCACGAGCATCATGGAACTCCTGTCCCCGCCGGTGACGATGTACGTCTTGAATCCGTTCGCCCGCGATGAATTGACGGGTCGCACCCGGTTTGGACGGATGCGACCCGGTTAACGGTTCTGGATTCAGGAGCTCTTCTTACTTGGCCATTGCCGCCCTGGCTGCCTCGATCTTCGCCTTCACGGCATCGAGGTTGAAGCTCGCGCCCTTCTGCATCGGCGGGAACTCGACAGCCGTCATGGCCAGCTTCGCCACCTCCTGCTGGACGAAGACGAAGCGCCAGAACTCATACTTGAACCACCCGAAGTAGTCCTGCGCCCCATCTTTAGTTCCATTTTCCGGCCAGCCCGTGCGCTCGAAAGGATCGAGGCGAAGGTTGGTCAGGTAGGGCACGTCGGGGTGGGTCTTGTCACCCAACCAGCCGCCGGGCTGGTCAATGAAACGATACTTGAAGTCGTCGATGCGCACAGCGCCGAGCGCGCTTTCCCCGAAGTAGAAGATCTCGTGGCGGGCCGAGGGGCCTTTGCCGGTGATCATGGCCATCTGGTTGTAGCCGTCGAGATGCACCTTGTAGGTGGTATCGCCGAGCTTCTTGCCCTTCTTGAGATCCTCGACAATGTTCGGGTCGTCCGCGGCGGCCAGGAAGGTCGGGAACCAGTCGAGCCCGGAGATGATGCCGTTCTCCACCTTGCCGGCGGGGACCTTACCGGGCCAGCGAATCATGGCCGGCACACGGAAGCCGCCCTCCATGATAGTCCCTTTGCATTGCGCGAACGGCGTCTGTCCGCCATCGGGCCAGGTGAAGACTTCGGTGCCGTTGTCGGTGGTGAACACGACGATGGTGTTGTCGTCCACACCCATGTCTTTGAGCTTCTTCATCACATCGCCCACGATGTCGTCGATCTGGGCCATGCCGGCTTCGTGAATCGTCCAGCCATTCTTCGAATTGCGCAGGGCCTCATACTTGGGAGAGAGATGGGTGACGATGTGCATGCGCGTCGGGTTCAGCCAGAGGAAGAACGGCTTGCCGTCCGCCTTGGCCTTGTCCACGAACTTGAGCGACAGCTCGAGAATCTCGTCGTCCACGGTCTCCATCCGCTTGGGATAGAGCGTGCCGGCATCCTCGATCTTCTGCTTGCCGATCTTGCCCCAACGTGGTTGCACCGTCGGGTCATCCTTATCCGTCGCCCAACTGTGGACCATGTTGCGCGGGCCAACTCTGTCCAACAACTCCTGCGGGTAGGCGGGGTGCGCGGGGTCCTCCATCGCGTCGAGGTGATAGAGGTAACCGAAGAACTCGTCGAAGCCGTGGACGGTGGGCAGGAACTCATTGAGATCGCCGAGGTGGTTCTTGCCGAACTGCCCCGTGGCATAGCCGTGGGACTTGAGAGCCGTGGCAATGGTCACCGCCTGTGCGGGGATGCCGACGGGCGAGCCCGCCTGGCCGACCGTGGTCATGCCCGTCCGAATCGGAAGCTCGCCAGTGATGAAGTTCGCCCGGCCAGCCGTGCAGCTAGCCTCGGCGTAGTAGTCGGTGAAGAGCATGCCTTCGTTGGCCAGTTTGTCGAGATTCGGCGTCCGCCCGGCCATCATGCCCCGGCTGTAAGCGCCGATATTCCAAATGCCGATGTCGTCTCCCATGATGACGACGATGTTCGGCTTCTTGTCCGCAGCCGTAGCCGGAGCGGCGGCGCCGATGAGCGCGGCCAGCACCGCTGCTGAGATGCTGGCGATCACATTCGACTGGAATCGTACCTTCATGGACAGTTCCTCCTGCTCACTTTTTTCCCGCGCGGCCGGAAGTCGTCGCTGCCCGTCACGACGGCGCCGTCCCCGACGTCCAGGACGACAGCCGATCGGCGAGCTGCCCGGACCACGCCTTCATGGCGTTCTCGGCATCGCCCAGCTGCCATTGCGCCGCCGTCGCGATGCTGCCGCCCCCGACGCGCTTGTCTACGCCGGCCGCGAGGACCTGGCCGGTCACCGAGTCGACCACCTTCCCCTCGGCCTGCGCCGAGCCGACGAAGGCATAGGTGCCCGTGGCGGCGTACTTCAACGTGGCGAGTGCCCGCGCCTGGGGAATGAGCATCGACACCGTCCGGAGGACGGGGATGGCCTTGCCGATGTCGTCGATGGCGACCTGGACCTCCATGACGCCGGGTCCGGGCTGGTCGACGACCTGGAACTTCTGCGACAGCGCATCGTTGAGCGCCTTGGTGAAGTAGTTCGTCAGCGCCAGCTGATCGGCCTTGGACACCTTCGTGTCGTCACCACCCCAGAAGCTGACCGGAGCGATGATGACCTTCTTGTACTCGGTCCACCGGGCGTTGGGGTTGAGGTAGCGGAGGCCCATCACCGCGTCCCCTCCGCCGCCGACGGCTGCGGCCGAGAAGCGACCGGGGGTGGCGCTCGGTGTCAGCTTCGCGCAGACGTCACTCCCGAGAAATGGACAGTACACCTGGGGTTTGTCGGCGACCTTCACCTGCTGCGTCGTCGTACAGCCCCCGAGGACTGCGATCGCCCACAGGCCGGCGACGCCGATGGCAAGACGATAGCCCCCCTGCTCCTTGACTACGTTGATCCGCATTCTCGACTCCCTTCGTGAGTTAGTGGCTCGCTGACGTGGGCGGAGTGGCGTCGGTGAGACGGAGCTTCTCGACCCACTCGAGACCGCGCGTTTCGGCGACAAACTGGAAGCTCAGGGCAGGCGGTCCCGGCGCGGTCTCCATCACGGCGATCAGCAGCTCATACCCCGCCGACCGGATGTGGGCCTCGAGATCGTGAGCTTGGTTCCAGATCTCGAGATACAACGCGGCCCGGTCGAGTCCGACCTCCTCGTAGACGCCCCCGCCGAGACACCCCGGCAGCGCGCGCGTGGAGTTCCAGAACGCACACAGCGTGCGGATGGTGTCTGCTTCCTGTCTGGGTGGCAGCCTCATGCTGAGGGTGGCGATGACCATCGACTCTGAGAGCAACATGTCTGCCACTAGCTGCGGTCGTGCTCGGGACCACCTTGCGGTGCGCAAGCGCCTGTTGTCACGGGCGTATTTTCCGCCGCCGGGTAGAGGACCGGCGGGTCGCTGCCTCGGCATCCCTCCGGAATGCCGGAGGGGGCCACGGCATCCCGTGCGCTCAGGCGGGCCGCCGGATACCGGCGTGCAGCCGCCTCTTCATGACGCCCCCAGACCGCCATGCGACGCAGCGCCGGGTCGTGCCCCTGCGGATCGAGCCGCGTGACGGCATGCTGGAGCGCCTCGCGCAGCAGCATCGCGGAGTAGAGGATCGGGTTGCCGGTCTCGTACGAGAAGAACCAGAACTGGTAGTGGTCGTGGATGCGCGGGTCGTTGTCGAGATCGTTGTAGAGCGCCGCAGGCACGACGCGGGCGGCGAGCGGCGCGCCGAGCCCGGGCCAGCGGTAGTACGTCGGGAAGCCCTTCAGCTCCAGATCGGCGACCGGGTAGAAGTCGATCAGCTGGTGCCCGCTCCAGCCGAGCGTCGCGCGATCCACCGCCAGGACGAGCGTGCCGAAGGGGAGCGGATACGTCCCACCGCCACGTCCACGTTCTCGCCCTCCTTCAGGCCCTGGGTGAGCCCCCGATTGTATAGCGCAGGCGAGGCGCACGCGCGGATCGTACCGCGCGTGCACGACGCGCGGCCGGGTCGGGGCGGCACCCCGACCCGGCCGCGCGGGCGTCTCGTGGGAGGAGCCTATTCCTCGGTGATCTCGACGCGCCGGTTTCTGGCCCGGCCCTCCTTCGTCTTGTTGCTGACGATAGGCTTCGACTTGCCCCAACCCTTCGTCGTGATGCGCTGGGTGCCGATGCCGCGCGAAACCATGTAGTCCCGCACCGCGTCGGCGCGCCGCTCCGAAAGCCGCTGGTTGTAAGCGTCCGACCCGATCGAGTCGGTGTGCCCCTCGACCAGCGCTCGGAGGTTCGGGTGTTCCTTCATCGGCGCCACGACCTCCGCCTCGATCTTCTCCTTGCCCTCGGGCTTGAGCGTCGCCTTGTCGAAGTCGAAGTACGTGTCGGCCGAGAGCTCGATCTTCTTGGGGGCCGGCGGTGGTGGCGGTGGTGGTGGTGGTGGTGGTGGTGGCGGCGGCGCCTGCTCCTTCGGATCGCAGATGAGGTGCCCGAGCAGGGTCCCGAGGGCGGCGCCGCCGACGGCGCCCGCGCCCGCGGCCGCGCCCGTCTCCTCGTGGCTGCCACCGTGACCGCCCTCGTACGCGTTGACGAGGCCGCCGGCGGTGCCGGCACCGACCGCGGCACCCACGAGCCCACCGGCCACGGCGCAGTAGCTCCATCGCCGCTCCCGCATGGCGCTGCAGCCCATCAGGATCATGAGCCCGACGAGCCCGATCGCCGTCACGCTCCGGTCACGCATCATGGTTCTCCTTCCGTCCATAGCCCACACTCGGGCGCGCTTCCTACCGCGATTCGACCTAGCCAGTCAAACTTCCGTCAGTCTCACAAGCCAGCATGCACGAAGGACACCCCGGCGAATAAAACCTAGTCGCGGACGGGAGTCCAGGAATCGTCGGGATCATAGTCGGCCATCGCCTTCGCAGTCTCCCCGGTCTTCTCGCCGAGGTTCTTCTGGTAGACGATGCCTTCGGGGCCCACGACGAACGTCATGATCCCGCTCGATCCGTACTGCGCCGGATAGGCGACGAGCGCGAAGCCGCCGATCATCTTGCCGTCCCTTAGATAGTTGCGCGCGCCGCCCGGCGCATGCGCGCCCTGCGCGGTGAGGATGCGGTAGACGTAGCCGTGGTACGGCTGTGGCTCGCCGGACTCGTGCGGCCCGTACCCTTCGGCGTCGGCCTCGGCAACGAGCGGGCCTAACGGGCTCGCGTGGCTGCCCGTCGAATCCTCCCAGTAGAGGCCGTCGCGCTTGCCGGCGTCGCTGCGCACCTTCTGCGCGTAGACGCCCACGCCCGCGCCGGTACGGTCCCGGCTCGCGTACTCGCGCTGGGCCTGAACGTAGGCACGACACGTGGCGAGCGTCCGGAGCTCGTTTCGCCCGATACGACGGTTCAGTACCTCCTGGTGACCGGCCGCGGTGTCAAACCGCCACTCTGCGCCGTCCTTCACCAGCGGGATGGGGAACGGCCAGTCGTCCTTGCCGAGATGGGCCGTGACGGCGCCCGACGCGAGCGTCTCGAGCCGCGTGTGCTCCATCGCCGCGTTCGCGACGCGTTTCCGTTCCCCCGCGTCCTGGACCGGATCGCCGGAGGACACGAGGTCGTCCGAGCCCGGCCCGAGGATCACGATCAGCGCCGGCTGGTCGTCCTTGCGGAGAGCCGCCACGAGCGCACGCATCGCCTCGGCCGGGCTGGCAAACGTCTTCGGTGCCGTGATGTCGGCGGCCGCTATCGCGTGGAGCGGAGCGAGGGCCATCAGGGCGACGCTCAGGGATACGCAGCGCATGGTTCGCACGATGTGCCTCTGCATCGAGCCGTCCCTCCCTATCGCTTGCGTCCGCCGCCACCGCCCCCGCGGGCACCACCGCGGCCACCTCCTCGCCCACCACCACCGCCTCTGCCGCCGGAGCCACCGCCCGAGCCGGCGGCGCGCTGTCCGCCGGGCGATGCGCCCGCCCAGCTCTTGCCCCCGCTGCTCGCCGCGCCGCGCTGGCTCGCCTGCTGCGTGGCGCGCCCGTTCCCATAACCGCTGAAGGCGTCCTGCCGTCCGCCGCCCTTCGGCCCCGCTTGCGGCGTGCCCCTGCGATCCCCGGACGGGCGTCCCGATCCGCCAGCCCCGCCCGCGCCGCCGGGCCGCTGCGCTGCGTTCGCGGGGAGCGTCGTCGGGCGACCCCCCGGCCGCTGGGCGCCGGAGCCGGGTCGGCTCCCCGCCCCGTCGCGATCGTAGCCACGCGCCAGGTCGCCGCTCGTGCGACCGGCCCCGGCCGTCCCTCCCTGCCCGCCGTAGCGTTTCGCGGTGCCCGGGTCCCGGTAGCCGACGTTCCGGCGGTGCTCGGGGTTGTGCTGCCACGTCTTCTGGCTTCGGTCGCTCTTGTTGATGGTGACGTTCTTGCTGTTGTCGATGTTGACGTTGTTGTTGCTCTTGTTCGTGCCTCCGCCCCCACCACCGCTCCCACCGTAGTAGTTGTTGTTGACGTGGACGTCGTTACTACCCCAGTTACAGCCGTTGCTGATCAGCGCCCCGACGCCGACCCCGACGCCGAACGAGAGCAGGCTGGCGGTGGCCATCTGTCCGCCCGTGTATCCGTACACCGCGGGGTAGTAAGGCTGCGGCGGGGCATAGCTCCCGTACACCGTCGGCGGATAGGTCGGCACGTAGACCACTTGCGGCTGGGCCGGCTGGATGATGATCGTCTCCTTCTCCTTGAAGACCTCCTTGGTGACCGTCTGCTCCTTCGTCGTCTGGAGGGTGCCGGCCTCCTCTGCCCGACGCCGCATGCGCTGAACCGCGTCGAGGACGTCGTCCTTCTGGCCGAGGAACGCGTCCCCCATGTCCTTCGTCCAGTCGAGATTGTCCGACATCCGCTTGAGCAGGTCCGGGAAGTGGGTGAGGCCCTCGACGCTCGGGTCCCAGTCCTTCGCCTCGAGCGCCTCGTCGAGCGCGTCGTCCTTCAGACTCGCGTTCTGGGCGCGCCAGCGTTCGGCCTCGACGATCTCGAGCGGATAGGTCGAGGCCATCAGGACCTGCATGAGCAGCGGGTCCGGATAGAGCGCGACCGGTGCCACCATCTGATCGATCTTGTCGGTCGAGAATCTCGGGGATTGCGCGGCAGGCGCCGCTGCGGGGGGCGGCGCGTTCTCTTCCACGGCGGCGCGAGCGCCCGGCGGACCGCCGAGCAGCAGGAGACCACCGAAGAGGCCTGCCATCACGAGTAGCCGGTTCATGCGTCCTCCTCCGACGAGCGTCCGGATTGAAATGAGCAACATGTCTGCCATCAGCTGCGCATCCCGTGTGGTCAGGCTGGCCGCCGGATACCGAGCTTTGCCATGCGCGTCTCGAGGGTCGTCGGCGGAAGCCCGAGGAGGGTCGCCGCGCCCTGCAGCCCGCGCACACGCCAACTGGCTTGTTCGAGCACCCGCACGATGTGCAGACGCTCCACGTCTTCCAGCGCCAGACTCTCCGCGGTTGCTGTTCCCCGACGCTCGGGCGGGTCGATCCGGAGCACCGGCTCGCCGCTCAGGATGATCGCCCGTTCGACGACGTTCCGCAGCTCGCGGACGTTGCCGGGCCACGTGTATCGCTGCAGGTCACGGAGGCTGCTCACGTCGATGGCCTCGAATCGCTTCCCCATCTTTCCCCCGATCTCGGTCACGATCGTGTGCACGAGTACCGGGATGTCCTCGGGACGCTCGCGCAACGGCGGAACCACGATGGGGAACACGGCCAGGCGGAAATAGAGATCGTTCCGGAAGCGGCCATCGGCGACGGCCTGCTCGAGATCGCGGTTCGTTGCCGCGATGACGCGGACGTCGACGCGGATCGTGCGCGGGCTCCCGAGTCGCTCGAACTCGCCTTCCTGCAAAACGCGCAGCAGCTTCGCCTGCAGCTCGAGCGGTAGCTCGCAGACTTCGTCGAGGAAGAGGGTGGAGCCGTGGGCGAGCTCGAAGCGTCCGACCTGGCGGGACAGGGCGCCGGTGTAGGCGCCCTTCTCTCGTCCGAACAGCTCCGCCTCGACCAGCGTCGCCGGCAGCGCAGCGCAATTGAGCTTGATTATCGGACGGTCCGCGCGGGTGCTCCTGGCGTGGATCGCTTCGGCGACGAGCTCCTTGCCCACGCCGGTCTCTCCCATGATGAGTGCCACCGCGTCGGTCGGCGCCACTCGTTCGACCAGGGAAAGCGTCCGCTGGATCGCGCGGCTCTGACCGACGATCCGGGGCATGCCGATGGCGCTCCGCGTCTGCTGGCGAAGGAACCTGTTCTCCCGTTCCAGACGCTCCCGCAGCTCCTGCACCTCGGCGAGGGCAGCGCGGAGCTGTTGATCCATGTGTCTGCGGGCGAGCACGGCGCAGACCATGTGCGCCACCGTGCAGAGCCGATCGAGCACCGCGGGGGACCAGGTCCGTTCCGTCCTCATCGAGCCGAAGGCGAGCGCGCCGAGAACCTCGCCACCGGCCACGAGCGGCATCGTGGCGTTCGACCTCGGCCCCAATCGCTGGATGAGGGCCTTGTCGACGGCGGCTTCCTCGGGGAGGTCGTCGAGCCGGGAGAAGACGATTTTCTCGCCGCTCATCACCTGCATGTAGCTCCACGGCAGATCGGCTCGTCCCCACACCTTCGGGAACGGGTCCTGCCCCGGCACGGCCCACGAGTGGGTCACGACCAGGTCCTCCCCCGATCGCTGGAACAGGGTGCTCCGGTCGAGACCCAGCGCCTCGACGATGCGCCGCAGGCTATCCTCGATCGCTTGATCGACGCGCTCGGGATCGATGCTGATGAACCCCGCCGCGAGATCGATGATCAATGACTCGAATCGGAGGCGTTCCCCGACCTCGACCCGGGGACGCCTACCTGTCGCGTCCGCGAGACCCGACGGCACCGCGGCAATGTCTCCGCCCAAGGTCAGCATCATTCAGATCCTCTTTCGGGCCATCCGTCTTGCCATTTGACGCCATGGCTCATCCCGGCTTCTTGCCCGATCGCGCCAGAGCCGACAGGGCCGCCGTCGCCGAATCCGAGACGGACGGATCAGCTCAGTCGCGTCGACCTCCACGACGCGACGGGATCGGGTCACCGCGCCTCGGTGCGCGCCTCGAGTCGCCTGCACACTCGCCCGGCCCAGAAGGCAAAGGCGTGATCCACGTCCACCCAGGTTTCCCAGGCCGGCGCCCCCTCCTTGCGGCGGTCGACGCCTTCGGCGAGGAGGGCGTTGGTCTTCGCGTCGCGGATCTCGCCTTCGATCACCGCGGCTTTGAGGAAGCGTTGCGTCTCGGGGTCGAGCGGACCGTCGCCCGCCGGGTGGGGGCGATCGCTGCCGCGCGACGTCCGGAGGATGTCCAGCACGGGGTCGGCGGCACGGGCCTCGGTGATCGCGAGGCGGATGCGCATCACACCGGGGCCCGGCTGGTCGACCAGCTGGAAGCCCTGCCCCAGCTGCGCCCGCACCGCGCCCTGCAGGTCGGTCACGAGCCGCAGCAGGTCCTCCCGCGGCACCGGCTCGAGCGACTTGCGCCCGCTGCGCCACAGCGTCACCGGCTCGAGCAGTACCTTGTGGTATGCGGGCCAGTCCGCCTTCGGATTGCGATACACCAGCCGCACCTCGTCAGGGCCGCCCTCGCGCAGAAGCGAGTAGTCGTCCAGGAAGCCGGACATCTCCGCCGGCGAAACGACCTGGCGGTGGGCACACCCTGCGGCGAGCAGCACCACCAGAAGACCGATCGAGGCCTTCATCGTAGGGCCGTCCCTACACGGATCGGGGCCGGAGAGGCAACGGGCGACGCCGTGTGATCCTGGTCAAGGACGAGATCTTCCTGCTAGATCCCGCGAATGGGGGATCGAGCATGAGACTCCCGGCGTACACGGCGATCCTTGCACTCTTCCTCGTCGTCGCGTCCGCGGGCCGCGCCCGCGCGAGCGAGTACCCCGGCTGGGGCGACACCGGATGGGTCTACGAGAGCAAGCGCGATTGCTGCAGTGACGCGATCGCGATCGCGTCGCAGTACAGCGAGCAGGCGTGCGCCACCTCGGGCGGCAAGCCGAGTCCCTTCGTGGGCGGCGGGCAGCGCGGCTCCTGCAGCGCGCAGTGGACCCAGGACGGGTACGGAAACATGCTGTACCGCTGCTACGGTGAAGCGTCCGTGTGGTGCGATTGAATCGACTCCCCGCTTCAAGCGGTCATTGATCCGTGGTTGCTCGCCCGTGAGCAGCGGCGCAACCCCCGTGCCTCCGCCACGCCCGTGGCACGCGCCCGTCGAGCCCCGGAACGCGGCAGCGATCGAACCGGACTGACGGCCGGCTTCGGGTCGTCGTGCGCCAACGGGTCACTCTGACATCGGCCGCAAACCGCCGTGCGGGTCGGTTCCTCGTGACGCCGCAAGCGGACCGCGGCGTCGGCCGACGTGCACGGCGTCTCGCGGGGCTTTGCGGGGTCGGCACGCCGGGTGCAACGCGCCCTCGGGGGCATGCAGCTCTGAAATAGGACTACCAGGGAGAGATCGAAATGGACCTTCGCACCGACGTGATGACCGAGAACGCGTCCGACGACTTCCCGCATCCGCTACCTCCCCGGGAGGACATCGAGGAGGAGGGACGTCTCGTGACGCTCCGCGAGGCCGAGAGGCGCTACATCGAGCACGTGCTGTGCGAGGTCCGGTGGAAGCAGCGACGCGCGGCAAGGATCCTCGGCATCAGCCGCTGGTCGCTCGCGCGCCGGCTGCGGAAGTACGGCCTGGCCGGGTGAGCGACGGAGCGTAATCACCGCACGCTGGCCGTTCGGTGGCTGTCCCGAACCCACTGGCTATGGCCGCTGGCCGTGCATGAACGACGCCCATCGGCGCGCGCCCGGGCACGGGAATCTGAGGTGGGTTTCCGGGGCCAAGGTTACCCGCGACCGTCGCCGCTTGGAGCGGCTGGCCGCGCCTTGCGTCACATGAAGCGGTTGTTGATTCCCATGATGTCCTCAGCTAGGGGCTCAGGCACGAACCGTTCAGCTGTGAGATCGACGCTCTGTATCGCCCTGCTCGTCGCACTCGCCGCCGCGCCTGCGGTCGCGGGAGCGCCGCAGCAATGTGTCCGCCAGACGCTCGACGCCGAGTCGGCGGTGCTGGACGATCCTCACCTCCAAGGACCGAGCAAGGAGCGCGACCGCCGCGAGCGGGTCGCGAAGATCATACACGAGTCGTTCGACTTCCGGGCAATGGCGCGGGAGTCCCTCGGATCGCACTGGGCGAGTCTCACGCCCGAGCAGCGGGACCGGTTCGTCGGCCTCTTCGCGCAGCTCTTCGAGCGCTCGTACGACCGCCTCGTGCTGCGCTTCCTGGGCGGCAGCACGACGACCTACGGCACGGAGTCGGTCGATGCGGAGCGCGCGGTCGTGAAGACCGCGCTCCACCGCAAGGGCGGCGACGAGCTCCCGGTTGACTACCGCCTCACTGCGGATGGCGGCGTCTGGAAGATCTCCGACGTCGTCGTCGACGGCGTGAGCCTCGCCGGGAACTTTCGCGCACAGTTCGACAAGACGATCCGGGCGTCGTCGTATGACGCGCTCGTGCAGCGGATCGAGACGAAGCTGGCCGAAGCGAAGTAAACGCTACGCGGCCGCCCGCTTCAGCGGCGGCGGCTCGATGACGAGGACCTCCGCCGTGGCGCGGCGTTCGGTCCAGTGCAGTAGGACCGGAAGCACGATCAGCGAGGCGCCGAGCGTCGCGATCATGCCGAGCGTCAGCAAGAGCCCGAGCCCGAAGATGCCACGGTGGGCGGCGATCATGAGGCTTCCGAAACCGGCCACGGTCGTGAGGCCGTTGACGAGCACCGCGAAGAACGTGCTCCGCGGAAGCCGCGGACCGCCACCCTGCCGCGCCTCGCCGTAGCGGAGCACGACGTTCAGGCCGAACTCGGCGCCCGCCCCGACGATGAGCGGGAAGCCGAAGACGTTCCCCAGATTGAAGGGTAACCCGAAGACGAACATCAGCCCGACGGTCCAGAGCGTTCCGAGCACCAGCGAGACCATCGCGAGGACGCTCTCTCGCGTGCGCCGGACGATCACCGCGGTCAGGAGCCCGACCAGCAGGAACGCGTAGAGGGTTCCCTCCTTGTAGGCCCGCTCCATGTAGCGGATGGCCTCGAAGGTGATGACCGGCGTGCCGGCCACCTCGGGGTCGACCGTCCGCAGCTCGCGGACGAACCGCTCGGCGCCGTCGCGATCCCAGATGTCGACCTTGGGCTGGATCTGGAGGAGGAAGCGGCCGCTCTGCCCGACGAACTTCCGCCGCATCTCGCCCGGCACGTCGGCGAGACGAATCGGGGTCGGATGGAGATTCCGCTTCAGGTGCCCGAGAGTGCGCGCGAAGTCGGCGCGGAGCTGGTCCTGGAGCGGCGCGAGCTCGGGCGCAGCGGCGGCGGCCACCTGGTCCAGCTTCCGCGCGAGCGCGGCCGTCTCGTCCCGCAGCGCGACGACCTCGTCACGATCGTGCCCGGACGGGGCCTCGTCGGCCGCGAGATCGAGGCGCTGCCGGAGCGCCCGCACCGCCGCACGCAGTCGGGGAAGGTCGACGGGCTCGCGCGCGCCCGCCACGACGGGCTCGACGATCGGCGCGATCTCGGCGAGGATCTTCGCCTTCGCCTCCTGGTGCGCGGGAATCAGGGAGAGCACCGATTCGACCTCGGATACCGAATCGAGCGCCTCGAACGCGGCGACCCGCTGGCGGAGCTCGTCGAGCGACCCGGCGGTCGAGAGCGCGACGAAGCTCGAGCGGCCTGCGGAGCGGAGAATGCGCTCCTCCCAGTCGACCGACTCGGTTCCGCGCGCCTGGAGGTGGAGGAGATTGTAGTCGAAGCGGACGCCGCCGAGCGCGACGAGCGAGAGCGCGGCGCCCACGGCCGCGAGTCCGACGACGAGCCCCGGATGCCGCGTGATCCGCGCGACGAGCCGCACGGCTTGCGGCCCGGTTTCACGTCGCCGCTCGGCACGCCCGCGCCCCGTGAGGAGCACGAGCGCGGGGAGGAGCGTCATCATGGAGAGCCAGGCGAGGATGATCGAGGTCCCGGCGATGAAGCCGAGCTCCCGGATCCCCGGGAAGTCCGTCAGCATGAGCACGTAGAACGTGCCCGCCGCCGTGAGCGCCCCGCCCAGCATCCCGGGCCCCGCGCGCCTCGCGGTCGTCTCGAGCGCCTCGCGCGCCGAGCGGCCGAGGCGCCGCTCCTCGTCGTTACGGAAGAGCAGGTAGACCCCGTAGTCCGTGCCGAGGCCGACGACGATCGAGATGAACATGATCGAGAAGATCGAGAGATGCCCGACCACGAGCGTCACGATGCCGAGCGACCAGCAGATGCTCACGGCGAGCGTGGCGAGCACGAGGAGCGGCATGCCGACCCGTCGGAAGGCGACGGCCAGCACGCCGAGCGTCAGGGCGAAGGCGAGCGCCGTCGCGCGCTTGCTGTCGCGGAAGGCGGCTTCCATCTCGTCGTTGCCGAGCACCGGGGCGCCGGTGAGCCCGGCCTTCACGTCGGGGAATTCCGCTCCGACGCGTGCCATGGTCGCGCGGAGGGGCTCGATCGCGTCCCGATAGTTCGTGAAGCTCGCCTTCTCGCGCGTCGCCTCGACCAGGACGAAGAGGAGACGCTTGTCGTCGGAGAGGAAGTAGCCGGCGTCCGCGCCGTCGCGATCCAGCGAGAAGAGCGATCCCCACGGTGACCGGAACGGAGCGGGCCGGTCGAGGCGGGTCGATATCTGATCGAGCACGTCGCGCGCGGGGCCGAGGTCGACCTTCTTCTCGTCTCCGTCGAGACCGAGATCGAAGGCGCTGCGCACGAAGGCGGCCACGATTTCCGTCCGGATACCATCGAGCAGGCGGTCGAGCGTCGGCCGGGCGGCGAAGGAGGTCAGAAAGCCCTGGTGGTCGGCGACCTCGTCGCGGATGTCGGCCAGGTCCGAAGGTGCGAGGTAGAGGAGTTCGCGACTCCGGAATCGTTTCGGATCGATCCGGTAGGTCACGTGCCGGAACGTCCCCGGCTCGTGGCGAAGCTCCTCCGCGAGACGGTGCGCGTACGCCTTCGATCGCCCGACGTCGTCGCTCTCGACCGCGACGACGAGCTGATCGAGGCGCGGGAAATCGTCCGAGATCTCCTCGTCACGCTGGACGTATGGCCGGTCCTGCGGGAGGAGGTCGCGTCCCGAGGTGACGAAGCCGAGGTGACGGAACGTGTAGGCGAGCGCCGCAAACGCGAAGACGACGCTCAGCAATACGCTGATGACGGGCCGCGCGGAGGCGAGCCGGACGAGGGCGCCGAGCCCTCGCCAGCCCTCGCTCATCGTGCCGCGACGGCCCGCGACGGCGGATGCCACTCGGCCTGGCGCGCCGCGTCCGCCTCCTCGATCGAGCGGCGGCGCCGTTGCAGATAGCCGTTGCGGACGGCGCTGTAGAGGTCGAGAACGCTGTCCTCGACGTCCTGGAAGAGCTGAAGGTTGAGCGAGCGCTCGTTGACCTGCTTGACGATCGCCAGCCCCGTCGTCGCAAGGAACGGCGTGAGGTAGCCGAATGGATCCAGCACGCCGTCCACGCCGTAGCCGATGCCATCCCGGACGGTGAGCGGCGCCAGCGTGGGGAGCACGAGGTAGGGTCCGGGACCAAAGCCATAGACCCCGAGGGTCTGGCCAGTATTGGCGTCGCTCTTCTCGATGTGGAGCTGCCCCCGCGCCACGTCGAGGAAGCCAACGACCCCGACGGTCGTGTTCACGCCGAACCGCGCGAGCTCGCGGCCCGCCCCACGAACACGCCCTTGCAGGAGATTGTTCACCAGGCGCTTCGGCATCCCGAGGTTGTCGAAAGCGCGATCGAGTCCCCGCTTGCCGACGTCGGGAAGGATCTTGCTCCAACCGGTCGCGACGGGCTTTACCAGGTAGCGATCGAGGACGTCGTGGTTGAAGAAGAACATCTTCTCGTTGAACCCCTGCCACGGGTCGTAGTCGTTCGAGAGGTCCTGCTCCGCGTCGGCGATCGGCGGTAGCAGGTCTTCGTCCGCGCCGGTCGCCCGCGACGCCATCCCGGCGGCGAAGACCACCGTCAGAACGAGGATCGTGAGTCGCCGCATCACGCGCTCGACATTCGCGCCCTTGGTGCTCGTTTTCGACATGGCTTCCCTCAC
The DNA here is from genome assembly GCA_005888095.1 of Deltaproteobacteria bacterium. GTDB lineage: Bacteria > Desulfobacterota > Binatia > DP-6 > DP-6 > DP-3. The sequence continues at coordinate 66,510 of VBKF01000105.1, forward strand.
ACAACGTTCGTGCCGCATGGTCGGTAGGAACGGTCGCGATGATACGCGCACTAGGTGAAGCTGTAACCTCGGGGAACTGCGCGCGTAGTCCTACGGTATGGATCGCCGCCCCGCCGCTCGTCCCGGCCGGCGGATCGGACCCGCCGTGGCGTCACACGGGGAGGCGCAATCGGTGTGGGAGACGCATCCCGCAAGGCCGAGGAAGATCGTCACGGCACGGTTCAGACGCACCATGTCGTCGTCTGCGAGCGGCTGACGGCCAGCGCAACCGCTCCCGCGGTCGGCCTTCAGGACTTGAGCGGCTCGCGCCGGGCGTTCTTCTCCCGCAGCACCTCGAGCAGCTTCGTCGGGCCGCCCTGGCTCACGATCTCCTGGAACTGGGAGCGGTAGTTGATCACCAGGCTCACGCGCTCGATGACGATGTCGATGATGCGCCAGGCGGCGTCCTCCTTGCGGAGCCGGTAGTCCACCAGGATGTCATTGGCACCGCCGCCCCGGAGGATCTTCGTCTTCACGGTCCAGTCGCCGCGGGCCTCCTCGTGGTCGCCCGAGATCTCGACCCGTTCGTTCTTGTAGTTCTCGATGCTCCGCCCGTAGGTCATCGAGAGGTGCTCCTTGAACAGCTTGACGAAGTCGGCCTGCTGGGCAGGGGAGAGCTGACTCCAGTTCCGCGCCAGCACGAGGCGCGACACGGTGTCGAAGTCGACGTGGGCATAGACGATCGTCTCGAGCCGCTGCCGCTTGTCCTCGACGGAGAAGCTCTTGTTGCCGAGCACGTCGAGGGCCGCGCCCGTGATCGCCTCGACCACCGCGCGTGGCCCGTCGCCTGCGGCCGCCGCGCCGGATAGCGTACAGACGAGCAGGACGGTTGGAGCGAGCGTTCGCATGCGACCTGACCTCATCGGTCGAACTCCGAATTCCCCTCGGGACCCGGATCCGGACCGAGATCCGGATGGTCCAGCTCTTCCTGCTGTTGACACCCTCGATCGCGTCGTTCTCCGGTCCTGGCGCGCGACGCGTGGTGCAGGCGGATAGCCCGGGCGCAGCGGGCGACGGCGAGGACGATCGAGGAGATGCGGGCGGGCATGGCGGGTGCGGCCTACTCGGTCTTCCCGCGATCGCCGCCGTAGACGAGCTTGCCGATGAGACGTTCCAGCACGACGGCGGACTCGGTCATCGCGATCCGGTCCCCGGGCTTGAGGGTCTCCGGCTCCCCGCCGAGCTGGAGAGAAACGTAGCGATCGCCCAGGAGTCCCGAGGTCACGATCGAGGCGGAGGTGTCGATCGGCAACTTGAGCCGCGCATCGAGATCCATCTTTACCCGAGCTCGGTAATTGTCGTCCAGCGCGATGGAGGCGACCTGCCCGACCTTCACCCCCGAGATCACCACCTGCGCCCGCGGCTTGAGCCCGCCGATCTCGTCGAAGTCGGCGAACACCATGAGCCCGCCCGGGCCCCGCGCGGACAGGCCGCCGACGCTGAGCGACAGGTAGGCGATCGCGCCGAGCCCGGCGAGGACGAAGAGGCCGACGAGGAGGTCCCGCAACGGTGCCCGGGTCATCGCATCACGCTCCCCACAGCGCCGTGATGACGTAGTCGAAGATAAGGATGCTCACCGACGCGCCGACGACGGTCGAGGTGGTCGCCGCGCCCACCCCCGCCGAGGTCGGCGCGGCGGTGAAGCCGCGGTAGGTCGCGATCAGCCCGACCAGGACGCCGAAGATGAGCGCCTTCAGCAGACCCCCAACGACGTCGTCGCGGAAGTCGACCGCCGATTGGAGGCTCGACATGTAGGCGCCAGGGTCGACGCCCATGAGGCCGACCCCCACCAGGTACCCCCCGAAGAGGCCGAACACGATGAACAGGGCGGCGAGAAGCGGCATGACGAAGACCATGGCGAGCGCCCGCGGCGTGACGACCAGGTCGACCGGATCGACCGACATCATGCGGAGCGCGTCGAGCTGCTCGGTGGCGACCATGGTGCCGATCTCGGCCGTGGTGGCGGACCCCGCGCGCCCGGTCGCGAGGAGCGCGGTCAGGACCGGCCCGAGCTCGCGGATCAGGCTGAGGCCGACCACCGCCCCGAGCGACTGCTCCGCCCCGAAGCGCACGAGCGTGTTGTACCCCTGGAGGCTGAGCACCATGCCGACCGCCAGGCCGCATACCGAGATGATGATCAGCGACAGCACGCCGAGCTTGAAGACCTCCTGCACGAAGCGCCGGACACGCAGCGGCGGGGCGAGGGCGGCGCGCACCACCTGGAAGCCGAAGAGGGCCAGCCGGCCGAGATCGACGACGAACCGCGTCGCGCTCCACCCGAGGTCCTCGACGGGCGTCACCATCGCGCATCGGCTGCCGGCGCTGGCACGTCGGCGCCCTCGTTGAGGAACGCGACCACGCGCGGATCGGTGCTGCGACGCAGCTCCTCCGCCGTTCCATCGATCGTCCCGTCGGGCAGCAGCAGGATGACGTTGTCCGCCATCCGCATGGTCGACGCGATGTGATGCGAGACGATGATCACGGTCGCGTGGAGCTGGCGGTTGACGCGCACGAGGAGCCCCTCGATCAGCTTGACCGAGATCGGGTCGAGTCCCGAGAACGGCTCGTCGCAGAGCAGGATGATCGGCCGCAGGATGATCGCCCGCGCGAGGGCGACGCGCTTCACCATGCCGCCGGAGAGCTGCCCGGGCAGCAGGTCGTCGACGCGCGACAGGCCGACCGCGTCGAGGCTCGCGCGGACGGCGGCCGCGATCTCTGCCTTGCTGCCCGCGGTGTGCTCGCGGAGCGGGAAGGCGAGGTTCTCGAAGACCGTCATCGAGTCGAGGAGCGCGCCGTCCTGGAACATCATCCCGAGCTTCTTCCGGATGGGGTACATCTGCCGCTCGGACCGCTGCAGGATGTCGTCGCCGTCCACCCGGATGCTTCCGGCCTGCGGGCGCACGAGACCGCCGATCAGCCGGAGAACCGTGCTCTTGCCCGATCCACTGCCGCCGAGCACCACCGAGATCCGCCCCCGCCGGAAGCGGCAGGAGACCGACCGGAAGACCTCGCGATCCCCGAACGCCATCCGTACGCGCGAGAGCTCGACGTGGGGGTCGTCGCGGGTGGCGTTCGTGACGCTGGGCGAGACCACGGTCGGGCCTTGTTAGCGGATCGGGGCCGCCATGGCGAGCCCGCGGGGGTCATATCGGAATGCGGATCCCGCGCCGGGCGAGGGCG